>NZ_JAGTJY010000014.1:42806-62393 GCF_018195695.1 Achromobacter sp. Marseille-Q0513
TGGCGCGGCTGGGCGACGAGATCGATCTCAGACTGCGGTCCAACCGCAATTTCCACGTGCCGGACGACGGCCGGCCGATGATCCTGATCGGCAACGGCACCGGCCTGGCCGGCCTGCGCGCGCTGCTCAAGGCGCGCCTGGCGGCGGGCCGGCATCGCAACTGGCTGGTGTTCGGCGAGCGCCAGGCCGCGCATGACTGGTTCTGCCGCGCCGAGATCGAAGGCTGGCGCGACGCTGGCGGAATCGAACGACTGGACGTCGTGTTCTCGCGCGACCAGGAAGAACGGCGCTACGTGCAACACCTGTTGCGCGAACAGGCCGACACGGTTCGCGCCTGGACCGACGCGGGCGCGGCGGTCTACGTCTGCGGCAGCCTGCAAGGCATGGCGGGCGGCGTGGACGACGCGCTGCGCGACATCCTGGGCGACGCCCGGCTGCAGCAGATGCAGCACGACGGCCGCTACCGCCGCGACGTGTACTGAGACGGCGCGCGCGGGGCCTGCCGGCCACGCGCCTCGCCGCCGCGCCACTTCCCTATTGCAGCTTGATCTGGGCCTTGTCGATCACGCTCTTCCAGCGGTCGCGCTCGGCCTGGATCTGCGCACCGAACTCGGCCGGCGTGTTGCCCAGCGGGAAGGCGCCGGTTTCCTCCATCTTCGCCGCCGTGGCCGGGTCGCGCACCGCCTGCGCGAAGGCTTGCGCCAGCTTGTCGCGCACGTCGTCGGGCAGGCCGGCCGGCGCCACCACGCCGTACCAGGCCGTCACGTCGTAGTCCTTGTAGCCCTGCTCGGCGAAGGTCGGCACGTCCGGCAGGCGCGGGTTGCGCGCCGGGCCGGTGATGGCCAGCGCGCGCAGATGATTGCTCTTCAGATAAGGCAGCGACGACGGGAAGTTGTCGAAGATCACCGGCACCACGCCGCCCACCGTGTCGGTCAGCGCCGGCGCCGAGCCGCGATACGAGATGCTGTTCATCTTGCCGCCGATGATCTGCAGGAACCAGATCATGCCCAGGTCGTTGACGCCGCCGGCGCCGGCATTGGCGTAACCGTCCCGGCCCGGGTTGGCGCGCACATGCTCGACGAACCCGGCCAGGGTCTTGGCCGGATACTGCGGATTGACGCTGAGGATGTTGGGGCTGGTCACCAGGTTGCTGACCGGCGTGAAATCCTTGACCGGGTCATAGGCCAGGTTGGGAAACAGGTGCGGCGCGGTGCCGTGCGTGCTGACGGTGGCCAGGCCCACGGTGTAGCCGTCGGGCTTGGCGCGCGCGGTGGCGGCCATGCCGATGGTGCCGGACGCGCCGGTGCGGTTTTCCACCACGATCTGCTGGCCCAGGATCTCGCCGGCCTTGGCCGCCGCCAGCCGGCCCACGATGTCGGTGGGGCCGCCGGCCGGGAATGGCACGATCAGCGTGATGGGGCGTTCGGGAAAGGCGGCATGGGCGGCCGGCAATGCGGCGGCCAGCGCCAGCGCGGCGCAGGTCTTGCGGAACATGGGGAGTCTCCTGTGGATGTAATCGTTATGCTTGCGCCGCGACCGAGCGACGCAGGATCTGCCCGGGACGCGGCGCGTCGGGCATGGGCGGATGCACCTGCACGCCGTTGACCAGCACGCGCTCGACGCCGGCCGAGGGCAGCGTCGGCGCTTCCCAGGTGGCCAGGTCGGCCACCGTGTCGGCATCGAACACCACGATGTCGGCCCAGGCGCCCACGGCGATGCGGCCGCGCCCGGCCAGGCCGAACACGCGCGCGGGCAACGCGCTCATCTTGGCCACCGCGGCTTCCAGCGTCAGCAACTCGGCTTCGCGCACATAGCGTCCCAGCACGCGCGTGAAGCTGCCCCACAGGCGCGGATGCGGATGCGCGTCGTTGGGCAGGCCGTCCGAGCCGACCATGCAGCAGTCATGCTGGAAGATGCGGCGCACCTCGTCCTCGTCCATGGCGAAATAGATCGCGCCGGCCGGACAGAGCCGGCGCGCGGCCTCGGTCTTGTCGCACCCCCAGTCGGCGGCGATGTCGGCCAGGTAGCGGCCCGCGCACTCGGGATGCGGCGTCGACCAGGTGACGCGGATGTCGTCGATCTGCTCGGCGCGTTCCGGGATCAGGATGGTGGAGCTGCCGGGATACGGATAGATGTCCAGCGCCACGTCCACGCCCTCGGCGCGGGCGCGGTCGATGTTGGCCAGCGTGGCGCGGCTCTTGCCCCAGTTGCGCGGCATCATGCACTTGTGATGCGACAGCACCGTGGCGCAGCCGCTGTTGCGGCCGATGGACAGCACTTCGTCCACCGATTCCTCGACCGTATCGCCCTCGTTGCGGATATGGCTGGTGTGCAGCGCGCCGCGCGCCGCCGCCACCCGGGCCAGCCCTTCCAGCTCGGCCGCCCGCGCCATGCCGCCCGGCTGATAGGCCAGGCCGGTGCTGAAGCCGACCGCGCCGGCCGCCAGCGAGGCGTCCAGCATGCGCTCCATGGCGCGCTGTTCATCGGTCGTGGGCTGGGCCGCCGGATCGCGCATGGCCGCCAGCCGCAGGTTGGCATGGCCGACCAGCGCCGCCACGTTGATCATCGGCCGCTGCGCCTGCAGCGTGGCGAAGTAGGCCTCCATGTCGGCGTACAGCGGCGACTCGCCCAGGAGGGCCAGCGCCGCCGCGTGATTGCCCGGCAGCGGCGCGGGCGCGCCGCTGATGCCGCAGTTGCCCACCACCACCGAGGTGATGCCCTGGCTGGTCTTCCAGGCCAGATCCGGCTTTTCGACGAACATCAGGTCGTCGTGGCCGTGCACGTCGATGAAGCCGGGCGCCACGATGCGCCCCGCTGCGTCCAGCCGCCTGTCGGCGATATAGCCGGACAGGTCGCCCAGCGCCGCGATGCGGCCGTCCGCCACGCCCACGTCGGCGCGCATGCGCGGCCCGCCCAGGCCGTCGATGACCCAGCCGCCCTCGATGATCAGATCCAGCGTGTCCTGCTGCATGCGCGTGCCCCGGCTTGATGAAGGCCCTAGTATCGGCCGGCCGATCAATCTGGAAAAATTGTTTTTATCGATCCATCCATCGTGATTTGAAATGAATCGCCTGCCCAAGCATGTCACGCTCAAGCACCTGAACGCCTTCGTCGCGGTGGCCCAGGAGTCCAGCTTCACGCGCGCCGCCGAGCGCCTGTTCCAGACCCAATCGTCCGTCACCAGCCTGGTGCGCCAGCTGGAGGAAGCGCTGTCCACCCTGCTGTTCGCGCGCACCAGCCGGCGCGTGCTGCTGACGGCGGCGGGCGAGGAGTTCCTGCCGCGCGTCATGCGGCTGCTGGCCGATTTCGATGGCGCCATCGGCGACGTGGTGCGCTTCGGCGCGCTGGAGCGCGGACGCGTGGGCGTGGCGGCGGCGCCCTCGGCCATCCCCCAGATCATCGCGCCGGCGGCGGCCGCCTTCGCCGCCCGCCACCCCGCCGTGCGCCTGTACCTGAGCGACGACAACTCCGGCCGCATCCAGCGCAAGGTGGCGGCGCGCGAGGTCGATTTCGGCCTGACCAGCCGCTGGGCGGACGCGCCGGGGCTGGATTTCGAACCGCTGCTGGAAGACCGCTTCGGCGTGCTGTACCGCGAGGACGACGCCGGTATGCGCCCGGGCCGCGACGGCACCGTGCGCTGGGCGGACCTGGCAGGCCGCCAATTGGTGGGCGTGGTGGACGAGACTGGCATCATCGCGCTGCTGCGCGCCCGCGCCGACCTGCCGATCGAGGCGGCCGCGCCCTTCCATGAGGCGTCCAGCACCACCTCGCAGGCGGCGCTGGTCAAGGCGGGAATGGGCGTGGCGCTGCTGCCGGCGCTGGCCGCCGAGCGCGTGCGCGAGCCGGGACTGGCCTACGCGCTGCTGTCGCGGCCCACCATGGTGCGCACGGTCTGCCTGATCCGCCACCTGGACTATCCCTTGAGTCCGGCGGCCGATGCGCTGATCGGCGCGATCCGCGACTATCTGAAAACGGCCGAGCTGCCGCCCGGCTGCGCGCGCGCCCGCGCCGCGCGCAAGCGCGCGGGCCGGAGCTAGCGCAGCTTCTCGTCCAGCGCCTTCAAGCCCGCCGCGAACACGCCCTGCCCCACCGCGCCGGCCACGGCCGCCAGATCGGCGCCGGCCTCGACGCGGAAGTCGGCCCACCATTCGACCAGCGTCAGCCCGCCCTCGGTGACGCGGCGCAACTGCACGCCGGCGACATAGTCGCGCATGGGCAGGTCGGTCTCGATGATGGAATAGCGCAGCGCCGTGCCCGGATCGTCCAGCATCAGCAGCTGTTCGCGCACGAAGCCGGACGGCTGGAGCGTCAGGTGCCGCACCGAGCCCAGGGCGTCCGCGCGGCCGCCGTCCTCAAGGCGGCTGACGGCCACGCCGGGATGCCAGCCGGCCAGGCCGTTGAAGTCGCGGAACATGGGCCAGACCTGCTCAAGCGGCGCATGGATGATGGCGCTGATATACACGGTGTGCGACATGCGGGGCTCCTGTCGAAGCGGATGCGGTGAAAGGAAGGATGTGATGCGGCGAAAGACAAGAAAAAGGCGCCGTGCACGGCGCCTGGTAAACAGCTTAGAAGGTCAGGCCCTTGAATTCCCGCGTGGCCGCGGTCAGCGCCTGTTCGGTGGGCAGGCGCTCCATCGAGCTGGCGCCGTAGAAGCCATGGCAATGCTTGCAGGCGCGCAGCACGTGGGCGGCATCCTCGGGCGTGGCGATGGGGCCGCCGTGGCACAGCACGATCACGTCATCGCGCACCGCCAGCGCGGCGGCCGCGATGCGGTCGATGGCGGCCACGCAATCGTCCAGCGTCAGCGCGGTCTCGGCGCCGATGGAGCCGCCGGTGGTCAGGCCCATGTGCGCCACGATGATGTCGGCGCCGGCGCGGGTCATGGCCACGGCGTCGGCTTCGTTGAACACGTAGGGCGTGGTCAGCATGCCCTTCTCGTGCGCCAGGCGGATCATGTCCACTTCCAGCCCGTAGCCCATGCCGGTTTCTTCCAGGTTGGCGCGGAAGGTGCCGTCGATCAGGCCCACGGTGGGAAAGTTCTGCACGCCGGCGAAGCCCTGGCGCTTGAGCTCGTCCAGGAACACGTCGAAGTCGCAGAACGGATCGGTGCCGTTCACGCCCGCCAGCACCGGCGTGCGCTTGACCACGGGCAGCACCTCGCGGCCCATGTCGACCACGATCTCGTTGGCATTGCCGTAGGCCAGCAGGCCCGCCAGCGAGCCCCGGCCGGCCATGCGGTAACGGCCGGAGTTGTAGATCACGATCAGGTCGATGCCGCCGGCTTCCTCGCACTTGGCCGACAGCCCCGTGCCCGCGCCGCCGCCCACGATGGGCTGGCGGTCGCGCACCATGGCGCGGAACTTGTCCATGAGTTGGTTGCGGTCAAAGCGCGGCATGGCGGCGGTCCTCAGTGTTTGGCGATTTCAAGGTACTGCTCGACCGCCGTGCGGGCGAACAGCGGGTCGTTGATGTGGCAGGGCACGCGCACCAGGCGGCGATCGGCGGTCTGCACCAGGTGCGTCTCCAGCGCGGCGAACAGCGCGGCGTCGGCCTCCGGATCCCAGAAGGCCTGGCCCGGCGCATCCAGCGCCGACACCCCGCCCTCGGGGATCAGGAAGCGCACCGGCCCGTCGCAGCGGTTCAGCCGGCTGGCGATCCACTCGCCCTGGCGGGCGTTCTCGGCGGGCGTGGTGCGCATCAGCGTCACCTGCGGATTGTGGGGATAGAACAGACGGCCCTGGTAGCGTTCGGGCACGGTCTCCATGCCGCCGAAGTTCACCATGTCCAGCGCGCCGCAGGCGCCCACATAGGGCGCGCGCGTGCGCGCCACGGCGCCGAAGCGGTCCTCGGTGCAGGCCAGCACGCCGCCGAACAGGAAGTCGCAGACCTCGGTGGTGGTCAGGTCCAGCACGCCGGACAGCAGATGGCTGTCCAGCAGTTTTTCCATGGATTGGCCGCCGGTGCCGGTGGCGTGGAACACCAGGCAGTCGTAGTCCGGCTCCAGCAGCGGCACCACCTGCTGCACGCAGGCCGTGGTCACGCCGAACATGCTGATGCCGACGGCGGGACGGCTGTCGTTGTCCTGGGCCGCGCTGTCGGCCTGGCGGAACGCGCCGCCGATGGCGCCCGCCGCATTGGCCAGCACGCGGCGCGAGATGCGGTTCAGCCCGGCCACGTCGGTGACGGAATACATCATGGCGATGTCGGACGGCCCGACATAGGGCGCGACATTGCCGGAGGCCATGGTCGACACCATCAGCTTGGGCACGCCGATGGGCAGCGCGCGCATGGCCGGCGTGATCAGCGCCGTGCCGCCCGAGCCGCCCAGGCCCAGCAGCGCGCCGATGCCGGCGTCGGCGGCGGCGTAGCGCTCGAAGGCCAGCGCCATGGCGGCGATGGCCGTGCCACGGTCGCCGGTGAACACCGCCTGGACGCCGCCGGGATGGCTGGCGGCCACGTCGCGGGCCTGCACGCGGGCGGCGCTGGGCGCGCCGGTGGTGGACACGTCCACCGTCACCACGTCCAGGCCGTCGCGCGCCAGCAGGCCGGCCACGTACTCGGCCTCGTGGCCCTTGGTGTCGTAGGTGGCGGCCACGTAGACCCGCCGCTTGGTATTCGTCATGGCTCCTCCCGTGGGCGGCTACACTCGATGCGCGCCTCGATATGTGCCGGGGCGAGCCCGGCCTGTAGAATTCAGAAATGAGACGAAAGAATCATACTGAGACGACTGTCTCACGTCAAACCAGAACCGCCCCGCAGGCGGCGTCCGCGCGCGCGCTGATCGCGCCCGCCAGCCGCCAGGCCGAGGCCAGCGGCGAGCCGCCGCACGGGCCGCGCGCGCGCATGCGCAAGATCCTGCTGGATGCCGCGCAGCAGCTCATGGGCCAGGGCATCACGCCCTCGGTGGCCGAGCTGGCCGAGCACGCCCAGGTATCGCGCGCCACCGCCTACCGCTATTTCCCCAGCCAGAGCGCGCTGATCGCCGCCGTGGTCGACGAAAGCCTGGGCCCGATCCTGGCCTGGGACTCGGACGCCGACGACGCCGGCGCGCGCGTCGACGAACTGCTGCGCTTCGCCTATCCGCGCCTGGAGGCGCACGAGGCGCCGCTGCGCGCCGCCATCCAGGTCTCGCTGGAGCAGCACGCCGAGGCCAGCGCCGGCCGCGCCGGCAACGAGCCGCGCCTGGTGCGCGGCCACCGCGTCGACATCCTGAAACGCGCCATCGCGCCGCTGGCCGGCGCGCTGACGCCGGCGCAGCAGGAACGCGTGGCGCAGGCCCTGTCGCTGGTCTATGGCACCGAGGTGTTCCTGGTGCTCAAGGACATCTGGCGGCTGGAACTGCCCGAAGTGACCGAGGTGGCGCGCTGGACCGCGCAGGCCATCATCCGGCAGGCATTGGCGGACGCCGAGGCATCGACGCCGGGCAAGAAGGACAAGCCCACAAAGGGCGGCAAGAACAGCGACAAGCGCGGCGGCTAGGCCGCCCCGGGTCGCGCCGCTGGCGGCGCGCGCCGGCGCCAGCCTGTCATTCCCACGTCACCGGCAGCCGGCATAGTCCCGCCCTGCGCGGCGCCGCGAGTTGCGGGCCGCCCTGACGCTGGAGCTATGAATGCAGTTCGAAGTAACCCGCCTGCGGCGGGCCCTGATGCCCTTGTCGCTGGCTTGCGTAACCCTGTTGAGCGCCTGTGGCGGCAGCGACGACGATGACGACGCGCCCGCCAAGCCGCCGGTCGTGACCGAGCCCACGCCCGAGCCCCCCAAGCCGCCCGTTATCACGGGCGCGTGGAGCGCCGGCGATCTGCACGTGCACACCATCCAGTCCGACGACGCCCAGACCACGCTGGAAACCGTGCTGGACCAGGCCTTCACCCGCTACAAGCTGGACTGGGCCGCGCTGTCGAACCACCTGCGCATGTCCAAGCGCGACCATACCGGCCTGGACATTCCCGGCGGCCCGGTCCCGTTCTCGACCGGCATGGCGCGCTACGAAGTGCCGTTCATCCAGCAGGCGCAGGCGGCAGGCCGCTACGCCGGCAAGATCATCTTCTCGTCGTTCGAGTGGGACATGCCCACGCATGACCACGTCAACATCGGCATCGGCGTGAACGAGCCGATGTCGGCCAAGTCGCTGCGGGCGGTGGCCGAATTCGAATACCTGTACACCAACAAGGCCGCCAATCTGTTCGATCCGCAGCTGGTGGCGGACCTGGCCGGCCAGCCGCGCGCCTACAGCACGCACGCCGACTCGCTGGCCGCGCTGAAATGGCTGCGCGACAAGCATCCCGACAGCTACATGCTGCTGAACCACCCGTCGCGCTACGCCGGCAAGTACACCATCGGCCAGCTGCGCGAGATGCACGACCTGGCGCCGTCCATCTTCTTCGCCATCGAAGGCATGGTGGGCAACCAGATGGAACCGGATCGTGGCGGCTACGCCGAGGCCTACACGCCCGCCAAGCTGCCCAACCGCACCTACGGCGGCGTCGACTACCTGGTTGCGCAGCTGGGCGGCACCTGGGACGCGCTGCTCGGCGAGGGCCGCCGCATCTGGACCGTGGCCGATTCGGATTTCCACTTCCGCGTCAACGCCACCGGTCAGTACAGCAGCGGCTACGCCCCCGGCGAGTACGCCCGCACCTATGTCTGGAAGGACGGCAAGGACATGGCGGCGGTGGTCGCGGGCCTGAAGAGCGGCCGCATGTACGGCGTGTTCGGCGACCTGATCGACGCGCTGGAATTCCAGGCGCAGGGCGCCTCGGGCACGGCGCAGATGGGCGGTGAGCTGATCGCGGCCAAGGGCGAGCAGGTGGAAGTGACCATCCGCTTCCGCAGCCCCGACAGCAACCACTACGAGTACCCGATCGAAAGCGGCAACCCCACCTACGTCAAACCGACCGTGCACCACGTCGACCTGATCGTGGGCGACGTCGTCCCGCGCGCCGCCCCGGGCACGCCGGCGTATGACCAGGCCACCAATCCCAGCACCCGCGTGCTGGGCCGCTACACGCGCGCCGACTGGACCGTGGACAAGGAAGGCTACAACGTCATCAAGGTCAAGCTCAGCGCCGTCAAGAGCCAGTACCTGCGCCTGCGCGGCACCAACCTGGCGCCGGACGTGGCCGGCGAAACCGCCAACGGCGAGCCGCTGCCGGACGCCAAGATCGACCTGACCGACAACGCGGCGCGCTTCAACGCCATCAACGCGCGCAACTACAACGACCTGTGGTTCTACTCGAATCCGGTGTTCGTGACGGTCAAGCCGTAGGCGCTGCTGGCCGCGCTACAGCGCGGCCAGCGTCTCGTCCAGCGTCGCCACCAGGCGGTCCGCGTCGGCCGTGGAAAACGGTAGCGGCGGGCGGATCTTCAAGATATTGGCATGCTCGCCGGCGCTGCTGATCAGCACCTGCCGGTCGCGCAACCCGTTGACCACGCGCGCCGCCTGCTCGGCGGCCGGTTCGCGCGTGGCGCGGTCGCGCACCAGCTCCACGCCGATGAACAGGCCCGCGCCGCGCACGTCGCCGATGAGGTCGTGGCGCGCGGCCAATCCTTGCAGGCGTTCGCGCAGGTAGACGCCGACGCGCTCGGCGTTCCGCATCAGCCCTTCCTGCTGCACCGTGCGCAACACCGCTAGGCCGGCCGCCGCCGATACCGGGTTGCCGCCGAAGGTGTTGAAGTAGCGGCTGTTGCGGCCAAAGGCCTCCAGCACTTGCGGCCTGGCCGCCACGCCAGCCACCGGATGGCCATTGCCCAGCGGCTTGCCCATGGTGATCAGGTCCGGCGCCACGCCATGCCGCATATAGCCCCACAGCGTTTCGCCGGTGCGCCCCATGCCGGCCTGCACCTCGTCGGCGATGAACAGGCCGCCGGCCTCGTGGATCGCATCCACGGCCTCGCGCAGGAAGCCCGCCGGTCCGGCCTGCACGCCGTCGCTGGAGAAGATGGTGTCCACCAGCAGCGCCGCCGGACGCAGCCCGTGGCGGGCCAGGTCCGCGATCGCCTCGCGCACCGCGTGCGCCAGGGCCGGGCCGGTTTCGCCGGGCGCCTGGCGATAGCTGTCCGGCGCGGCCACGGTGCGCACGGCCGGCCCCAGCGTCACGTAGCGGCCCAGCGACGGCGAGGCCTGCGCGATCGACAGCGTCACGCCATGATAGGCGTGGCGCGTGACGATCAAGCCGGTGGCGCCGGTATGCGCCTGCGCGATGCGCAGCGCCAGGTCGTTGGCCTCGCTGCCGGTGCAGGTGAACATCACATGGCCCGGCCCCGGCGCGTAGGTCGCGAGCAGCGCCTCGGCGTAATCGAGCACCGTCTCGTGCACGTAGCGCGTATGCGTGTTCAGGGTCGAGGCCTGCCGCGCGATCGCCTCGACCACGGCGGGATGGCAGTGGCCCAGCGGCACCACGTTGTTGTAGGCGTCCAGATAGGGCTTGCCCTGGGCGTCGTACAGCCACACGCCCTCGCCGCGCACCAGGTGCAGCGGCTGGTCGTAGAACAGGCGATAGGCCGGGCCCAGCAGTTGCCGCCGCCGCGCGATCAGCGCCGCGGTATTTGCCGCGGCCTGCGCCGCGTCGTCGCCGGAATGGGTCATGGTCATGGCTGTGATCCTAATGGAAGCCGCAGGCCGCGCGCAGCCGCTGCCGGGCTGTGTCGCGGGCGATGGCGTCGCAGGCCTGCAGGCGGGCCCAGGACAGCGCGTTGTTGCGCAGGATGTAGTCGGCGTTGTCCGGATAGCGCGCCGCGCGCCAGCCGCCAATGGCCACCACCATCGCCAGCCGCGCCATCATCAGGTCGAACAGCACGTCCAGCTCGGCTTCCTGCAGCGGGCTGACCGCGTGATAGGCGGCGGCGAAGCGGACGGCCGGCGCCAGCGGATCGGCGCCCGGCTCCAGCTGGTATGAAGCCGCCACGGCCAGGTCGTTGACCAGCGGAGCGCGCACCATGTCGCCGAAATCCAGGATGCCGGCGATGACGTCGTGATCCTGCTGATCGACCAGCACGTTGTACAGATTCAGGTCGTTGTGGATGGCCTGCGCGCGCAGGCCGGGCAGCGCCGGCCGGGCGTGCTCGGTGAAGCGCGCCATGGCGCGCTCGGCCAGCGCCCGGCGCGTCGGGTCGGCCACGTGCGCCAGCAGCGGCGCGACCTCGTCGGCGCGCTGGATGTCCCAGGGCAGCGCCAACGCGCCGGCCTCGTGTTCGAAACCGCGCAGCGCCAGCCCCAGCCGCGCCAGGGTCCGCGCCAGATTATCGCGCTGCGCCGCCGAGCGCGCGGCGTCCGGCAGCGGCACGCCCGGCAGGTAGCTGAACAGCCGCAGCACGCGTGGCGGCGCGTCCGGCGCGCGATGCCAGGCGCAGGGCTGGCCGTCGACGGCCAGCGCCACGCGCTGCACCGGCAGCGTCGGGTCCGCGCGTTCTACGTGCAGCAGCGCGCGGGCCTGGAAATCGGCCACGCGCGGATCCTCGGCCGGGTGCGAGAACTTCAGCACGTACTCACGGCCGTCGCGTGCGTGGAGGCGGAAATTGCGGTCGCGCTCGCCGGCCAGGCGGCGCGCCTGGGCGTCGATGCCGAAATGCCGCCGCGCGGCCCGCGCGGCCTCGTCCTCGCCGATGTCCGGCGAAGCCACGGCCAGCACGTCCTGGGTGTCGTCCTGATCCATCATGACGGCCTCCTCAGGCGGCGGAGTCGAAGCCGCGCAGCGCGCTGGCCAGGTTGGGTCCCAGGTCGTCGGACAGGTAGCCACCTTCCTGCACCAGCACCGTGGGCAGGCCCAGCCGCGCGACCTCGGCCAGGATCAAGCCGAAGCCCTCAGTCGTGACCGCCAGCCCCTTGTACGGATCGCGCTCGTGGGCGTCCAGGCCCAACGCCACCACCAGCGCGCCAGGCGCATAGGCGCGGATGTCCAGGAACACGCGGCGCAGCGCCTCCAGGTAGCCGGCGTCGCCAGTGCCCACCGGCAGCGGGCGGTTGATGTTGTAGCCCAGCCCGTCGCCCTCGCCGGTCTCGTGGGCGTGGCCGACGAAGAACGGCGTGGTGTTGTGCGCGTCGGCGTGCATCGACACGGTCAGCACGTCGGCGCGGCGGTAGAAGATGCCCTGGGTGCCATTGCCGTGATGCACGTCCAGGTCCAGGATGGCGACCCGCGCGTGCGCGGCGCGCAGGTGCTGGGCCGCGATGGCGGCGTTGTTCAGGTAGCAGAAGCCGTTGGCGCGGTCGACATAGGCGTGGTGGCCGGGAGGACGGCACAGCGCGTAGGCCGCGCGCTCGCCGTCCAGCACCAGTTGGGCCGCGTGGGTGGCGCAATGCGCCGACCAGGCCGCCGCTTCCCAGGTGCCCGCGCCGATCGGACACGCGGTATCGCCCATGTGATAGCCGGCCAGGCCGACGATGTGTTCGGGATAGGTGCAGGGTTGGCCGGGGAACGGATGCACATTGGCCACCACTTCCTCGGATGCGTCGGGCAATTCGCGCCAGCGCGCGTAGGCGGTTTCCAGGAAACGCAGGTATTGCGGCGTGTGCACCGCGGCGCGCGGCGCGGCGCCGTGATCTGCCGGCGCGACGATCCGGTGCCCGTCGCGCTGCACCGCCGCCAGCAGGCGCGCGCCGCGCTCGGGCTGCTCGTTGCTGCGCCGGACCTTGCCGCGCACGATGAAGAACTGCGGATCATGAAGCTGGTGCTTATCGCTGTAGACGACTTTCATGTTTTCCTGCTGCCCCTTGGTTTTTCGCCCGCCGCGCCATGCTGCGAGACGAACAGGTTGCGGACGTGCTCCCAGGCATCGTCCAGATGTACCTTCATGCAGGCCTGCGCGGCCTGTACATCGCGGCGCGCCAGCGCGTCCAGGATGGGCTGGTGCGTGGCCGCGACCATTTCCGGATCCTGGTAGACGTTGTCGATCAGCGAGATGATCATGCGCATCTCGGTCTGCGTGCTGGAGAACAGGCGCAGCAGGTAGGCGTTGCCCGACAGCTCGCAGATCAGGGTATGGAAGCTCAGGTCCAGCTCGATGCGGCGATGCTGCGGCGCGTCGGCGGCCTCGGCGATCATCAGCTCCAGCAAGCCGCGCAGACGCGCCAGGCCGGCGGCGTCGGCATGCTCGCAGGCGGCCGCCACGGCGGTCATCTCCAGGCTCAGGCGCACCTGGAACAGATCGTCGATCTCGCGCACCGACATCTCGCGCACGAAGAAGCCGCGACGCGGCCTGGACACCAGGATGCCCTGGCGTTCCAGGCGGCGCGAGGCCTCGCGCACCGGCGCCCGGCTGATCGCCATCTGCCGGGCGATCTCGGCCTCGACCACGCGGCTGCCCGGCGGCAGGCGGCCCTGCACGATGGCCTGGGTCAGCCGTTCTTCGACGACGCCGACCAGGTCGGGAACATTGACGGATTCGAAAGCATTGAGGGCGGCCTGGGTTTCGGGCATGGAAAGTCTCTGTCTGGGGCGGGAATGCGCCCGGCTTTCTTGCACAAGAAAACCCGGCGCGACAGCTATATAGCACCCCGTTTTTTTCAAGCATATCAGTACTACTGCTAACTGTCGACAGTTGACGATCGACGCATAATGCCCTGCACCCGGCCCCGCGCCGCAGCCACCCAACCAGGACGCATCGATGGCCCTCTCCCAGGAATCCGCGCAGCCGAGCAGCGCGGCCGAACAACAGACCCGCCGCGACCTGGCGGCCTGCTACCGGCTGGTCGCCCATTTCGGCATGGACGACAGCATCTACACCCACATCTCGGCGCGCGTGCCCGGCGAGGAAGGGGCCTTCCTGATCAATCCATACGGCCACCTGTTCCGCGACATCACGCCCGAATCACTGGTCAAGGTCGGCATGGACGGCCATCCGGTCGCGCCCACGCCCCATGACGTCAATCCGGCGGGCTTCACCATCCACAGCGCAGTGCACATGGGACGTCCCGACGCGGGTTGCGTGCTGCACACCCACACCGTCGCCGGCGTGGCCGTGTCCTCGCTGGCCTGCGGCCTGCAGCCTGTGAACCAGTGGGCGCTGCAGTTCTACAACCGCGTCGCCTATCACGACTACGAAGGCATCGCGCTGGACTTGGACGAACGCGAGCGGCTGGTGGCCGACCTGGGCCAACAGAACGCCATGATCCTGCGCAACCACGGCCTGCTGACCGTCGGCGCCACCGTGGCCGAGGCCTTCATCCTGATGCTCAACCTGGACCGCGCCTGCCGCGTGCAGCTGGCGATCCAGTCGACCGGCCAGGCGACCTATCCGTTGAGCGCCCAGGTCAGCGAAAGAACCGCGCGCCAGTACGCCAGCGGCGACACCAACCGCCTGCCCGGCTCGACCGATCCCAGCGAACGCGAATGGCGCGCGCTGCTCAAGCTGGTGGAACCGCCGCAGATCGCCCCCCGGCTCGCGGACGCCCTGAACGGCGCCGCGCTGCGCGCCTGAACGGCGCGCGCCGCTCCCCTTTCCCGCCGTCCCGGCCCCGTCACCAGGAGAACCTCATGAACCGACGCGACTTTCTGATCTCGAGCGCCGTCACGGCCGGCTGGCTGAGCGGCGCGACCGCCCTGCCCGCCTGGGCCGCGGCCGCGCGCAATGGCGTGCTCAACATCGCCGTGCAACCCGAGCCGCCGGGCCTGATGCTTGGCATCGTGCAGAACGGCCCCACGCAGATGATCGGCGGCCAGATCTACGAAAGCCTGCTGCGCTACGACGACAAGCTGGAGCCCATGCCCGGCCTGGCCGCATCCTGGACGGTGAACGACGCGGCCACCGTCTACACCTTCACGCTCAAGCAGGGCGTGCAATGGCACGACGGCAAGCCCTTCAACGCGCACGACGTGGTGTTCAGCGTCGACCAGTTCCTGCGCAAGACCCACGCGCGCCTGCGCGCCGGGCTGGCCTTCGTGGACAGCATCAAGGCGCTGGACGAACACACGGTCGAGTTCCGCCTGCCCCGGCCGTTCGGCCCGTTCCTGGGGCTGTTCGAGGTCGGCACCATGCCGATGGTGCCGCGCCACATCTACGAAGGCACCGACTACCTGAACAACCCGGCCAACAACACGCCCATCGGCACCGGCCCCTACAAGTTCAAGGAATGGCGGCGCGGCTCGTACATCCAGCTGGTGCGCAACGAGCAGTACCACGAGGCCGGGCTGCCCAGCGTCGACACGCTGTACTTCCACGTGATCCCCGACGCCGCCTCGCGCGCGGCCGCCTTCGAGTCCGGCAAGCTGGACGTCTTGCCCGGCGGCACCGTCGAATACTTCGACATCGCGCGCCTGAAGGCGCTGCCCAATGTCGAGACCACCACCAAGGGCTGGGAATTCTTCGGCCCGCATTCCTTCATGTGGCTCAACAACCGCCATCCGGTGCTGGCCGACGTGCGCGTGCGCCGCGCCATCATGTACGCGCTGGACCGCGAGGCCATGCGCAACGTGGCCTGGTACGGCTTCGGCAAGGTCGCCACCGGCCCGTTCAACAGCAGCGTGCGCTATCACACCGACCAGGTCACGCGCTATCCGCGAGACGTGGCGCGCGCCAAACAACTGCTCAAGGAAGCCGGCTACAAGGGCCAGACGCTGCGCCTGCTGCCGCTGCCCTACGGCGAGACCTGGCAGCGCTACGCCGAAATCGCGCGCCAGAACCTGGCCGAGGCTGGCATCAAGCTGGAGATGACCGCCACCGACGTGGCCGGCTGGAGCGAGAAAACCGCCAACTGGGACTACGACATCGCCTTCTGCTACCTGTACCAGTACGGCGACGCCGCGCTGGGCGTGAGCCGCAACTACCTCACGTCCACCATCGCCAAGGGTTCGCCCTGGAACAACGTCGAGGGCTACAGCAACCCCAAGGTCGACGAGCTGTTCGAACGCGGCGCGCAGGAAGCCGATCCGCAGAAGCGCCGCGCGCTGTACGAAGAGGTGCAGCGCATCCTGGTCGACGAGGTGCCGGTGGCCTGGCTGCTGGAACTGCAATTCCCCACGCTCTACCGCAACAACATCAAGAACCTGATCAATTCCGGCATCGGCTTGAACGATAGCCTGGCGCGCGCCACGCTGGCCTGAACGGCGCGCAGCCCGGCAACAGGGGGAATGCCATGAAGAAACTCACTTACCTGATGCGCCGCGTCGCGCAGGGCCTGCTGGTGCTGGCCCTGATCGCGGTCATCAATTTCCTGCTGATCCGCGCCGCGCCCGGCGATCCGGCCGCCGTCATGGCGGGCGAGGCCGGCGCGGCGGACGAGGCCTTCGTCGCGCAGCTGCGCGAACGCTTCGGGCTGGACAAGCCGCTGCCCCAGCAGCTGGCGACCTACCTGGGACATGCCGCCCGGCTGGACCTGGGCGATTCCTACCGCCAGCAACGGCCCGTCATGAGCCTGATCGGCGAACGGCTGCCCGCGACGCTGCTGCTGACCCTGACGGCCTTCGTCGTGTCGCTGACGCTGGGGGTGGCGTTGGGCGCCTGGACCAGCGCCCGCGCCGGCACCTGGCTCGACAGCCTGGTCAGCACGCTGTCGATGCTGTTCTACGCCACGCCGCTGTTCTGGCTGGCGCTGATGGGGGTGCTGCTGTTCTCGGTCAAGCTGGAATGGCTGCCGGGCTTCGGCTTCGAGACGGTGGGCGCGGGCCACGCGGGACTGGCGCGCGCGGCCGACATCGCCCGCCACCTGGTGCTGCCGGCAGCCACGCTGGCGCTCTTCTACATGGCGGTGTATGCCCGCATGACGCGCACCGCCATGCTGGAAGTGGCGCAGATGGATTTCATCAAGACGGCCCGCGCCAAGGGCCTGTCGCCGCGCCGCATCCAGCGCCGCCACATCCTGCGCAACGCGCTGCTGCCGGTCATCACGCTGGCCGGCATCCAGGCCGGCTCGATGGTGGGCGGCACGGTGCTGATCGAAACGGTGTTCGCCTGGCCCGGCATCGGCCGGCTGATGTTCGATGCCCTGGTGCAGCGCGACTACAACCTGCTGCTGGGCACGTTCCTGATCACGGCGGCGCTGGCCGTGGCGTTCAACATCATCACCGACCTGCTCTACACGCTGGCCGATCCGAGGATAGAACTGCAATGAACAACGGATTCTGGCGGCGTTTCCGCCGCAACAAGGGCGCCCTGGCCGGACTGGCCGTGATGGCCGTGGTGCTGCTGCTGGCGTTGTCCGCGCCGCTGGTCGCGCCGCACGATCCCTGGGCCATGGTGCAGCGCCCCTTCCTGCCGCCGCTGGACATGGCCGGCCTGCCCTTCGGCACCGACACCATGGGCCGCGACATCGGCTCGGGGCTGGCCCACGGCGCCCGCATCTCGCTCTTGATCGGACTGGTCTCGACGCTGGCGGGCCTGTTGATCGGCGTGTCGGTCGGCGCGCTGGCCGGCTACTACGGCGGCTGGATCGACAACAGCCTGATGCGCTTCACCGAGCTGTTCCAGGCCATCCCCAGCTTCGCGCTGGCCATCGTGCTGGTGGCGATCTTCCAGCCCTCGGTGGCGTCCATCGTCACGGCCATCGCGCTGGTCTCGTGGCCGCCGGTGGCGCGGCTGGTGCGCAGCGAATTCCTGACGCTGCGCCACCGCGACTTCGTCCATGCCGCGCACCTGGCGGGCGAATCGAACCTGCGCATCATCGTCACCCAGATCCTGCCCAACGCGGCCGCGCCCATCGTGGTGATGGGCTCGCTGATGGTGGCCACGGCCATCCTGCTGGAATCGAGCCTGAGCTTCATGGGCCTGGGCGATCCCAACGTGATGAGCTGGGGCTACATGATCGGCGCGGCCCGCACCGCGCTGCGCCAGGCCTGGTGGATCAGCCTGTTCCCCGGCGTGGCCATCCTGCTGACGGTGCTGGCGCTGAACCTGATCGGCGAAGGCCTGAGCGACGGCCTGAACACCCGGATGGATCCCAGGAGCCGCGCATGAACCTCGTCACCTCCCATGCCGCCGCCCCGCCGTCCGGGGACGCACTGCTCGACATCAGCGGCCTGTCGATCCGCCTGCCGGCCGGCGCCGACCGCCCGCTGGCGGTCAAGGACGCCAGCCTGCGCATCGGTCGCGGCGAAACGCTGTGCATCGTGGGCGAAAGCGGTTCCGGCAAGTCCATGATCGCCAACGCCGTCATGGGCCTGCTGCCGCAGCCCATGGTGGCGCCGGTGGCCGGCGCCGTCGTGTTCCAGGGCCACGACCTGCTGACCCTGGCCGAGCCGCAATGGCGCGCGCTGCGCGGCAACCGCATCGGCATGATCTTCCAGGATCCGATGTCGGCGCTCAATCCGGTGATGCGCATCGGCGACCAGCTCGAAGAGGCGCTGGACGCGCACCTGCACCTGTCGCCCGCCGACAAGCGCGCCCGCATCCTGAGCGCGCTGCGCGACGTGCGGCTGCCGGACCCCGAGGGCATCGCCGCCAGCTATCCCGGACGCCTGTCGGGCGGCCAGCGCCAGCGCGTCATGATCGCCTGCGCGCTGATGCTGGAGCCCGCGCTGCTGATCGCCGACGAGCCCACCACCGCGCTGGACGTCACCACCCAGGCGCAGATCCTGGAACTGATCCGCGACCTGCAAGCCAAGCGCGGCACCGCCGTGCTGTTCATCACCCATGACTTCGGCGTGGTCTCGCAGATCGCCGACCGCGTGGCCGTGATGCAGCTGGGCGAGATCGTCGAGGCCGGCGCGGCCGCCGACGTGCTGGGCCATCCCCGGCACGACTACACCCGCAAGCTGATCGCCGCCATCCCGCACGGCATGCCCGACACGGCGCGCGAAGCCGCGCGCCAGCCGGTATTGCTGGACGTGCGCGACCTGCACAAGACCTATGTGTCCGGCGGCGGCCTGTTCCGGCGCGGCCGCGAAACCGCCGCCATGCGCGGCATCAGCTTCACGCTGCAGCGCGGCGAGGTGCTGGGCCTGGTGGGCGAGTCCGGTTCTGGCAAGTCCACGCTGGGCCGCTGCATCGCCGGCCTGCTGGCGCCGGACGGCGGCCAGATCCTCTTCAACGGCCAGGCGGGCAAGGCGCGCCCCGCGCCGGGCCGCGTGCAGATGGTGTTCCAGGACCCGCAGGCCTCGCTCAACCCGCGCCATACCGTGGGCCGCTCAATCATGGCAGGCCCGCTGGCGCAGGGCATGGCGCCGGAACGCGCCCGCGCCCGGGCGGCGGAACTACTGCAGCTGGTCGGCCTGAATCCCGATGCCGCCGGACGCTATCCGCACGAATTCTCCGGCGGCCAGCGCCAGCGCATCGGCATCGCCCGCGCCCTGGCCAGCGAGCCCGAGCTGATCGTGGCGGACGAGCCGGTGTCGGCGCTGGACGTGTCGGTGCAGGCCCAGGTGCTGGAGCTGTTCGCCAGCGTGCGCCGGCGGTTCCAGCTGAGCATGCTGTTCGTCACGCACGACCTGCGCGTGGCGGCGCAGATGTGCGACCGCATCGCCGTCATGCAGCAGGGCCGCATCATCGAATGCGGGCCCGCCGCGCAGGTCATTGGCGAACCCGGCCAGGACTACACCCGCGAACTGGTGCGGGCCGTGCCCGACTTCGCCAGCATCGTTTCCGGACGCGCGCGCATCAGCGGCCACGCGCGGCTGGCGGAGGCCGCGGCATGAGCGCCCGCCCCCTGCCCGCCGC
>NZ_JAGTJY010000150.1:0-6071 GCF_018195695.1 Achromobacter sp. Marseille-Q0513
GCCATGTCCCGTTCCGCTTCCGACCGCGCGCCGCTGGCGCTGCTCAAATCCCTGGTTCCCGCCCTGGCGCTGGCCGCCAGCCTGGCGCCCGCCGCCGCCTCCGCGCAGGATGCCTACCCGCAGCGCCCGATCACGCTGGTGGTGCCGCATCCGCCCGGCGGCTCGGTCGACGGCGTGGCGCGCATCTATGCCGAGCAGCTCGCCAAGGAGCTGGGCCAGTCCGTGGTGGTGGAAAACCGCGCCGGCGCTTCCGGCATGATCGGCGCGGCCTACGTCGCGCGCGCCACGCCGGACGGCTACACGCTGTATCTGAACGCCTCGATCCATGCGATCAATCCGCTGCTGTACAAGAAGACCATCAAGTTCGACGCGGTCAAGGATTTCACGCCCATCAGCGAACTGGCGCAGGGCGCGCTGATCTTCAGCATCAACCCCAAGGTGCCGGCCAACAACGTGCAGGAGCTGGTCAAGACGCTGAAGGCCGATCCGCAGAAATACTCGTTCGCCACCACCGGCTTCGGCTCGGCCGGCCATCTGGCGGCGGCCTCCTTCCTGCACGAGAACGGCTTGAGCCAGATCCCGATCGTGCTGTACCGCGGCGGCGGCCCGGCGCTGTCGGACCTGGTCGGCGGCCAGGTGCACGCGCTGTTCGACCCGATGCTGTCCTCGCTGCCGATGGTACGCGCCGACAAGCTGCGCGCCGTGGCGGTGACGGGCGCCGAGCGCAGCCCGCTGCTGGCTGATGTGCCCAGCATGCGCGAGCAGGGCCAGAAGAACTTCGAGTTCTATTCCTGGTACGGCGTGTGGGGCCCGGCCAAGCTGCCGGCGCCGGTGGTCAAGAAGCTGGAAGCGGCGTCGGCCAAGATCATGGCCACGCCCAAGGTGGTGGAACAGCTAGGCGGACTGGGCTTCGAACCCGCGGTCAAGAACTCGGCCGATTTCAGCCGCTTCATCGACGCCGAGATGAAGCGCTACCAGACCATCATCGAGCAGTCGAAGATCGAGATCAACGAGTAGAAATAAGCCAGTCCGGCACTCGATGCGACAAGGCCGGCGCCATATGGCGTCGGCCTTGTGTCTTCGACTGTGTCTACGCGAGGTGCGAAAGTCGCGCCCGATCGCAATATGGCAGTGCCTCTCCAAGCGGGGCCGCACGGAGCCGGCTTTGCCGGTCCGTCGCGGCGCCCCCTTGAGGGGGGCCGCCCAGGTGGGAAGCGCCGCAGGCGCTTCGGGGGTGGGCTACCCCTTTGGGTCACACCTCTCTACAACGCAGCGTCAGCCAGGCCAGGGCATCGCCTTCGACCAGCGGCGACAGGCGCTCGAACACCGTCTTGTGATAGTCGTTGAGCCAGGCGCGCTCGTCGTCGCGCAGCAGCGACAGCTCGATGCAGCGCGTATCGATCGGGCACAGCGTCAGCGTCTCGAAGCACAGGAACGCGCCCAGCTCCGAGGTCAGCCAGCTGCGATTGGCCACCAGGTTCTCGATGCGCACGCCCCAGCGGCCCGGACGGTAGATGCCCGGTTCGTTGGAGGTGATCATGCCCGGCTCCATCGCCGTGTGCGGGCCCGGCGCCGCGCGGTACGAAATGACCTGCGGGCCTTCGTGCACGTTCAGGAAATAGCCCACGCCGTGACCCGTGCCATGGCCGTATTCGGCGCCGCCAGCCCAGATCGGCGCGCGCGCGATGGCGTCCAGCATGGGCGACGGGGTGCCGCGCGGAAAGGATGCGCGCGACAGCGCGATCATGCCCTTGAGCACCAGCGTGAAGTCGACCTTCTGGTCGGCGCTGGGCGTGCCCACCGCGACCACGCGGGTGATGTCGGTGGTGCCGCCCAGGTACTGGCCGCCCGAGTCGATCAGCAGCAGGCCGTCGCCCTCGATCACGGCATGCGATTCGGCGGTGGCGCGGTAATGCGGCATGGCGCCGTTGGCATTGAAGCCGGCGATGGTGGCGAAGCTGGGACAGACATAGGCGGGCCGGCGCGCGCGGGCCGCGGTGATCTGTTCGTCGATGGTCAGCTCGGTGATGCGTTCCTTGCCCAGCACGCCCTCGAACCAGGCGAAGAACTCGCACAGCGCCGCGCCGTCCTGTTCCATGGCCTGGCGCACATTGGCCAGCTCGGCCTCGGTCTTGCGCGACTTCAGCAGCGTGGACGGGTTGATCGCCTCGACGCGCGGCACGTCCGGATTCATGGCGTGGAACACGCCGCAGGTGACGCGGGCCGGGTCGATCAGCAGGGTCTGGTCCAGCTCCAGCGAGCCCAGCGCCTCGGCGGCCTGGGCATAGCCGGCCACGTCCACGCCGTCCGCGGCCAGCACCGCGCGCAAGGTCTCGTCCACCTTGCCCTCGGCCACGAACAGCGTGGCGTGATCCAGGCCGACCAGCGCATGGCCGACGAACACCGGGTTGTAGTCCACATCGGCCCCGCGCAGGTTGAAGAGCCAGGCGATGTCGTCGAGCGTGCTGATGAAATGCGCGTCGGCGCCATGCTTGCGCATGGCCTCGCGCACCTGCGCCAGCTTGTCGGCGCGGCTGACGCAGGCCTGCGGCGCGACGTGTTCGTAAATGCGCGCGTCCGGCAGGCCGGCGCGGCCTTCCCAGATGTCGTCCAGCAGGTCGGCGCCGATCTCCAGCGAGGCGCCCGACGCGGCGGCGGCGGCCGACAAGGCGCGGAAGGCCGCCAGGCCCAGCACCTGTCCGTCCACACCGATGCGCTGGCCCGCCCGCGTGTTGGCGGCCAGCCAGTCCACGTGGCCGGGCGTGGTGGCCAGCGCGATCTTCATCAGCTGCACGCCGGTGCCGGCCAGCTGCGCCTCGGCCTGCACCCAGTAGCGGCTGTCGACCCACAGGCCGGCGAAATCGGCGGTGACCACCAGCGTGCCCACCGAGCCCGTGAAGCCCGACAGCCAGCGCCGCCCCTGCCAGCGCGCCGGCAGGTATTCGGACAGGTGCGGGTCCGAGGACGGCACGATGTAGGCGGACAGGCCGCGGCGGCTCATGGCCTGCCGCAGCAGGGCGATACGGGTATCGGTACTGGACATGGGAAAGGGATCCTCAACGCAACATGAAAGACATGGCGGCCAGGCTGTTCAGCGTGCGGACGGCCGACTGCATGCTGTCCGTGGTGAACTTCAGGGTCACGCCGTCCACGCGCTCCAGCGTGGGCCACATGCAGAACAGGTCGGCCAGCGCCGAGCTCTGCGTCTGCAACCGGCATTCTATAGGCGCGGGGATGCGGAAAGGAACCGCCTTTTTCAGGTTGCGCACGGCCGTCTCGGCGGCGGCCGCGATGGCGCGGCGCGAGGCCGCCGGCGACAACGTGATGCCGCTGCCCTGCCCGTGCGCCACCTTGGTCTGCACCCATTGCGCGCCGGGGAACAGGTCCGAGGTTTCGCTGATGAAGACGTCGTCGCCGGTCGCCAGGATCACGGGCACGCCCATCTCGCCGGCCAGCGCGCCGTACAGGCCGGCCTCGCCCAGCTCCATGCCGTTGATGAACACGCGGGCGAAGGCGAAGCTGTTGATGGTGTGGGCCAGGATGCCGCGCCCCTGCGAACGCGAGTGGTAGCCGATCATGAAGACCGCGTCGCAGCCCTCTTCCAGCCCGCCCATCATGCCCAGGTAGCGCGGCTTGCCCAACACCAGGCGGGCGCGCTCGTCCAGGCCGTCGGGCAGCAGATTGCGGAAACCGCCGTGCGAGTCGTTGACCAGGATGTCCTCGGCGCCGCCGGCGATGGCGCCCTGCACGGCGGCGTTGGCCTCGGCGGTCATCCAGGCGCGGGCGCGCTCGTATTCGCCGTTGCCGGCGCGCACTTGCTCGGAATGGAAGACGCCGGCGACGCCTTCGATATCGGTGGAGATCAGGATCTTCATGGGGTCAGTCCTAGGGATATTCAGAATGCGGAATCAGCGAGCCATTGTTGCCATTGCGGCGCGGCTTCGCGGATGCTGGCGCGGCGATGGCCGTCGCGGCCGGTCACGCTGTCGGCGCGCCACAGCGCGGCAATGATGGCCTGCTCGCAGGCCTGCGCCGCCGCCTCGAACAGCGGATCGATGCGGGTTTCGTGCAGCATGGCGATCGCCGGCATCGGCCGGTCGGCCAGCTGCGGCACGGTGTAGGCGGTGGAAAAGGCCAGCGCGATATCGCCGCTGCCATGGCCGAACACGGAGCCGGTGCGCGCCAGGCCTGCGCCGGCGCGCAGCGACAGGCGGCGCAGCTGGCGCGCGTCCAGCGGCGCGTCGGTGGCCAGCAGCAGGATGATCGAGCCCTTCTCAGGCGTGATCACGGCGTTCTCGCCGGCCTGCGCCAGGCTGGCGTCGAGCTGTTGCGACAGCCGGCGGCCAAACGGACGGCCGGCCACGGTCAGGTTGGGCAGGCGGCCGAAGTTGGCCAGCACCAGCGCGCCCACGGTGTATTGAAGACCGGGCTGGACCTCGGCCAGGCGCGAGGCCGAGCCGATGCCGCCCTTGAACGAAAAGCAGGACATGCCGCGCCCGGCGCCGACCGCGCCCTGCGCCATCCGCTTGCCGGCCGCCGCCAGCGCCTGGGCGTAGTGCGCTTCCTGCACCGCCATGGCCTGGATGTCATTCAGGTAGCCGTCGTTGCACTCGAACACCAGCGGATTGACCGTGGACAGCTCGCGGCCGATGGCGCGATTGGCGGCCACGGCGGCGCGGATCTGCGCATTGGCCACGGTGCCCACGCCGAAGGTGTTGGTCAGCGCGATGGGCGTTTCCAGCACGCCCAGCTCCTGCACCTGCACCAGCCCCGTGCTCTTGCCGAAGCCGTTGAGCACGGTGGCGGCGGCGGGCGTCTTGTCCAGGAACGGGTCGCCGGCGTGCGTGCGCACCACGGTCACGCCGGTCTGCGATGCGCCGTCGGCCAGCGTGGCGTGGCCCACGGTGACATCGCCCACGTCGCAGATGGAATCCAGGGGGCCCGCCGGCAGCTCGCCGATGCGGGGAATGTCCGGCGCTTGTGTGTCCAGCTCAGCCATGTGTCGCTCCAGAATGCGAAACGCCGCCGTCCCTCGCCGGATGCGCGCGCCGGAAGGCGCGCGCGCGGACGGGACGGCGGCGTGGGATTACTTGCGGTCGATCTTGGGATCGAGCGCGTCGCGCAGGCCGTCGCCCAGCAGGTTGAACGCCAGCACCGTCAGGAAGATCGCCAGGGCCGGGAAGATGGCCACGTGCGGCGCGATCACCATGTCGGCGCGGGCCTCGTTCAGCATCGCGCCCCACTCGGGAGTGGGAGGCGAGGCGCCCATGCCCAGGAACGACAGGCTGGCCGCGGTGATGATCGAGGTGCCGATGCGCATCGTGCCGTACACCACGATCGGCGAGATCGTGCCGGGCAGGATGTGGCGCATGATGATGGTCCAGTCGGACGCGCCCACGCTCTTGACTGCTTCGACGTAGGTCATCTGCTTGATCGACAGCGTGTTGCCGCGCACCAGGCGGGCAAAGGCGGGCACGCTGAACACGGCCACGGCCACGATCACGTTGACCATGCTGGAGCCCAGGATGGCGACCACGCCGATGGCCAGCAGCATGCCGGGGAAGGCCAGCAGCACGTCCGAGACGCGCATGGTGATGCGTTCCCACCAGCCTTCGTAGTAGCCCGCCATCAGGCCCATGAAGGTGCCGACGATGGCGCCCATGAAGACGGACAGGAAGCCGGCGGCCAGCGAGATGCGCGCGCCCATCAGGATGCGGCTGAAGATGTCGCGGCCCAGCGAGTCCACGCCCAGCCAGTGCGTCAGCGACGGACCGGCGTTGAGCGCGTCGTAGTCGAAGAAGTTCTCGGCGTCGAACGGCACGATCCAGGGGGCGAAGATCGCCACCACGACCAGCAGCAGGACGAAGATGCCGGCGCCGACGGCCAGCTTCTGCTTCTTGAACTTGCGCCAGAACTCGGTGGCGGGCGTGCGCACGTCGTTCTTGGGAGCGGCGGCGATGGTAGTGGCGGGGGTTGGGTTTTTCTTTTGCCCCCCCCCTTTTTAAGGTGGGGGGGGTTGTTGAGCCCGCGGGGACCGCCGCAAACCAAGTTGTTCGGGAGGATTTCCCCCG
>NZ_JAGTJY010000150.1:6081-15507 GCF_018195695.1 Achromobacter sp. Marseille-Q0513
TGGCGGGTGTCGTATTGCTCATGGCCGCCTCACTTGTAACGGATGCTGGGATTGATGACGCCGTAGAGCACGTCGACAATCAGGTTGATCAGGATGAATTCCAGCGAGAACAGCAGCACCAGGCCCTGGATCACCGGATAGTCGCGCTGGGTGACGGCGTCGACCAGCAGGCGGCCCAGGCCGGGCCAGTTGAACACGGTCTCGACCACGATGGAGCCGCCCAGCAGGAAGCCGAACTGCAGGCCCATCATCGTGACCACCGGGATCAGCGCGTTGCGCAGCGCGTGCTTGATGATCACGCGGCGCTCGGTCAGGCCCTTGGCGCGCGCCGTGCGCACGAAGTCTTCCTGCACCACTTCGACGAAGGACGCGCGGGTGAAGCGCGCCATCACGGCGGCCACCGCCGCGCCCAGCGTGATGGACGGCAGGATGTAGTGTTGCCAGGTCGAGGCGCCGACGGTCGGCAGCCAGCCCAGGTTCACGGAGAAGATCTGCATCAGCATCATGCCCAGCGCGAACGCGGGGAACGAGATGCCGGACACGGCCAGCGTCATGCCGAGACGGTCGGGCCAGCGGTTGCGCCAGACGGCCGAGACGATGCCGATGATCATGCCGAAGGCGACGGACCAGACCATGCTGGCGATCGTCAACCACAGCGTGGGCATGAAGCGGTCGGCGATTTCGGTCGAGACGGGGCGCTTGGTACGCAGCGAGGTACCCAGGTCGCCTTGCAGCATGTGGCTGAAGTAGCGCACGAACTGCTGCGGCAGGGGCAGATCCAGCCCGAGTTCCTTGCGCACGAGTTCGACGGTCTGCTGGTCGGCCTCCTGGCCCGCGGCCAGTCGCGCCGGGTCGCCCGGAAGCATGTGCACAAACAGGAACACGACCACGGCCACCAGCAGCAGCGTGGGGATCATGCCCAAAAGACGTTTGACGATGTAGGTCAGCATTGAAATTCCTGCGACAGCGGCGGGGACGTCATGTCCCCGCCGCATGCGGCCTAACTGTGGGGCCTTGCGGCCCCGGGGGTTACTGCAAGGTTTACTGCTTCAGTTCGATGTCGCCGAACCAGAACGAGGTGTCCGGTTCCACGTACACGCCCGACAGGTTCTTCGAACGGACGTACAGGTTGTTCTGGGTCACCAGGAAGGCCCACGGGGCGTCCTTCCAGATGGTTTCCTGAACCTTCTTGTAGATCTCGGTCTTCTTGGCGCGATCGGTCGTGGCCAGCGCTTCCTGCACGCCGTCGTCAACCGTCTTGTTCGAGTAGTACGACACGTTGTTGAGCACGGGCGGGAAAGCCGGCGTGGTCAGCAGCGGACGCAGGCCCCAGTCGGCCTCGCCGGTCGACGAGGACCAGCCGGCGTAGTACATGCGGACCTTGGCTTCCTCGGGCTTCTGCACCTGCTGCACGCGCTGCACGCGCTGGCCGGATTCCAGCACTTCCACCGACACCTTGATGCCGACCTGGGCCAGCTGCTGCTGCAGGAACTGGACCGCCTTGACCGACGTGCCGTCGTTGTAGGCCGACCACAGCGTGCTTTCGAAGCCGTTGGGGTAGCCGGCTTCGGCCAGCAGGGCCTTGGCCTTCTTGATGTCATGCGGCCAGGCGCCGGTCTTGTAGGCGTAGTCCACGCCCTGCGGCACCACGCCTTCGACCACGGAGGCGTAGCCGGAGAACGCGACCTTGGCCAGCGCTTCCTTGTTGATGGCGTAGTTGATGGCTTCGCGCACCTTGGGGTTGTCGAACGGCTTTTGCTGCACGTTCATCGACAGGTAGCGGGTCATGATCGAGTTCTGGTGATCGATCACGTCCAGCTTGTCGTTCTTCTTCAGCACGGCGGCCTGCTCGAACGGCACCGGGAAGGCGAACTGAGCCTCGCCGGTCTGGACCACGGCGGCGCGCGTGTTGTTGTCGGTGACGGTGCGGAAGGTCAGCGTGTCGACCTTCGGGTAGCCCTTCTTCCAGTAGCCGTCGAACTTCTTGACCTTCAGGTATTCGGCCGGCTTCCATTCGACGAATTCGAACGGGCCGGTGCCCACCGGGTGGAAGCCGATTTCCTTGCCGTACTTGGCCAGCGCGGCCGGCGAGATCATCATGGCGGCCGGGTGGGCCAGCGCATTGATGAAGGCCGAGAACGGCTTCTTCAGCGTGATCTTGATCGTCAGCGGATCCACCACTTCGGTCTTCTCGATGACGCTGAACTGGATGTAGCGCGACAGGCGGTTGTCCGGGTTGGCCGGGCGGTCGAAGTTGATCTTGACGGCTTCGGCGTTGAAGTCGGTGCCGTCATGGAACTTGACGCCTTCGCGCAGCTTGAACGTGTAGACCAGGCCGTCTTCGCTGACGGTGTAGTCGGTGGCCAGCACCTTCTGGACCTTCAGGTCCTTGTCGAACTCGAACAGGCCTTCGTAGTAGGCCTTGCCGGCCGCCTGGTTCAGGGTGCTGTTGGTGTTGTACGGATCGAGCGTTTCCAGGGCGATGGCGACGGCAAACGTCACGTCCTTGGAAGCGTGCGCCAGCGGCGAACTGAGCATGCCGAAAGCCACCGCGGCGGCGGCCATCAGCTTGGTGGGGCGCAAAACTTTCATCATTGCAACTCCTGGTTCCGTATGGAATCTATGGGGTTTTGTGGAAGAAACTTCAGATACGGCACAACTGCACGGCGCGGCCGCTCAGTACGCGCCGCCAACGGGGTGGCGGGCGACGAAGTGGTCCTTGCCTACCTGCACCAGCGGCTGCACCACCGGCTCGTCGCCGAGCTTGCGGATCGGGCTGGGAATTTCATCGGACAGCAAGGTGCGCTTCATGTGGCGGCGCGCCGGATCGGCGATCGGCACGGCCGACATCAGCTTCTTGGTGTACGGGTGCTGCGGGTTCTCGAAAATCTCGCGGCGCGGACCGATCTCGACGATCTGGCCCAGGTACATCACCGCCACGCGGTGGCTGACGCGCTCGACCACGGCCATGTCGTGCGAGATGAACAGGAAGGCGATGCCCATGTCGCGCTGCAGGTCGATCAGCAGGTTCACGATCTGCGCCTGGATCGACACGTCCAGCGCCGACACCGATTCGTCGGCGATCACGACCTTGGGGTTCAGGGCCAGGGCGCGCGCGATGCAGACGCGCTGGCGCTGGCCGCCGGAGAATTCGTGCGGATAGCGCTGCGCCATCTCGGCCGGCAGGCCGACGCGCTCGAGCAGCTCGGCGACGCGGCGCTCGGCTTCCTTGCCCTTGGCCACGCCGTGCACCAGCAACGGCTCCATGATCGAGAAGCCGACCGTGACGCGCGGATCGAGCGAGGCGAAGGGATCCTGGAACACGAACTGGATGTCGCGGCGCAGCGATTGCAGCTCGCTGTTCTTCAGGCGCACGATGTCACGGCCGCCGAAGCGGATCTCGCCGCCCTGGCTCTCGACCAGGCGCAGCAGCGAACGGCCGGTGGTGGACTTGCCGCAGCCCGACTCGCCCACCAGCGACAGCGTCTCGCCGGGGTACAGGTCGAAGCTGACCTTCTCGACGGCATGCACGCGGCGCTGCACGCGGCTCATGATGCCGCCGCGCAGATCGAAGCGCGTGACCAGGTCGCGCACGCTGAGGATCGGCTCCTTGCGCGCGGCCGGCACTTCCTGGGTGCTGGCGGCGGCGGGCTCGGCCACGGGCTGGGCCTTGCCGTCCACCTGCAGCAGCGGGAAACGGGCCGGCAGGTCGGTGCCCTGCATGGCGCCCAGCTTGGGCACCGCCGACAGCAGCGCGCGGGTGTAGGCATGGCGGGGATCGGCGAACACGCGCTCGGACGGGCCTTCCTCGACCTTGTCGCCGCGATACATGACCAGCACGCGGTCGGCCACTTCGGCCACCACGCCCATGTCGTGGGTGATGAACACCACGCCCATGTGCATTTCTTCCTGCAGCTGGCGGATCAGTTGCAGGATCTGGGCCTGGATGGTCACGTCCAGCGCGGTGGTCGGCTCGTCGGCGATCAGCAGCGCCGGCTTGCAGGCCAGCGCCATGGCGATCATGACGCGCTGGCGCATGCCGCCGGACAGCTGGTGCGGGAAACGGTCCAGCACCGACTTGGCCTCGGGAATGCGCACCTGCTCCAGCATGCGCAGCGCCTCGGCGCGCGCGGCGGCGGCATCCTTGCCCTGGTGCTGGCGGATCGATTCGGCGATCTGGTCCCCGGCGGTGAACACCGGGTTCAGCGAGGTCATGGGTTCCTGGAAGATCATGGCCATGTCCGCGCCGCGCACATTGCGCATGACGCGCTGGCTGGAATTGACCAGATCGACCACCGAGCCGTTGCGCCGGCGCAGCGCCATGTTGCCCTGGGCGATGCGGCCGCCGCCGTGCTCGACCAGGCGCATCAGCGCCAGCGAGGTCACCGACTTGCCGGAACCGGACTCGCCCACGATGGCCAGGGTCTCGCCCCGGTCCACGTGGAAGGACAGGTTGCGCACGGCTTCGACCGTGCGCTCCGAGCCGACGAAGCGCACCGTCAGGTCGTCGACCTGGACCACGCGGTTATCCGGCATCGCCAGGCTGTTAGCGCGATCAACCATCTTTCTTCAATCCCCAAAACTCGAAAATTCCGCCGCCCGGCTCGGCCGGACGGCGGTGTAAAAAGCCCTGCGCGAGCCTGCCGCCCCCACGGGGGGCGCTGCGCGCCTTAGCGGTAGATGGCCACGACGGGCTCTTCGCCCACCCGGCCATAACCGCGGTACATGCCTTCGGTGTTGAACGGCAGGGCCCCATTGCCCTGCTCGTCCCCGGCCACCAGGCCGCCCGTGCCTTCGATCGTCGGCAGCTTGTCCATCACGACGCTATCGGCGGCCTGCGCCAGGCTGGCGCCGGCATATTCCATCTGCGCCGCCACGTCATAGGCGGCAACCATGCGGATGAACATCTCGCCGGTGCCCGTCGCCGACACGGCGCAGGTCTTGTTGCTGGCATAGGTGCCGGCGCCGATCAGCGGAGCGTCGCCGACGCGGCCGATCTGCTTGTTGGTGATGCCGCCGGTGGACGTGGCCGCGGCCAGGTTGCCCTGGGCGTCGACCGCCACCGCGCCCACCGTGCCGAACTTCTTGTCGGCGTCCAGCGGGTCGGCCGGCGCGGGCTGGCCGCGCGCCACCATGGCCTGGCCGTCATGGTCCAGCACGGCTGCCTCGGGCGTCTCGCGCTGCACGCGCAGCAGCTGCTCGCGGCGGGCTTCGGTCGAGAAATAGGACGGGTCAACCAGCTCCAGCCCTTCCTGGCGGGCGAAGTCCTCGGCGCCCTCGCCCACGAAGAACACGTGCTTGCTGTTCTCCATGACCTTGCGCGCCGCGAAGATCGGGTTGCGCACGCGGTGCACGTTGGCGATGGCGCCCGAGCGCAGCGTGGCGCCGTCCATGATGGCGGCGTCCAGCTCGTGCGTCGCGGCGCTGGTGAAGACCGAACCGTGGCCGGCGTTGAACAGCGGGCAGTCCTCCAGCAGGCGCACGGCCTCGGTGACCGCGTCCAGGGCGCTGCCGCCAGCGGCCAGCACGGCCTGGCCGGCTTGCACGATGGACTTCAGCGCGCCCAGGTACTCCTGTTCTTTCTCCGGGGACATGGCCGCGCGGGACATCGCGCCGGCGCCGCCGTGAATGGCGATCACGGGTTGAATCATCGTTTACCTACTCCATGTATGAGCCACGGCATCACGGACTGGGTCACCCCGGCCGCGGCCGCGACGGAATTCTTGGCGCGATAGGCCACGGCGGCCGACAGGGCTTCGATCAGCCCCAGCGCCGCGGTCTCGGAATTGGGTATCAGCTGGCGCGTCGACACCGCGTACAGCACCACGGACGCGGCGGGCGCCAGTGGCGACGTGGGCTTGTCGGTCAGCACCAGCACCGGCACGCCGGCCTGCTTGGCCGCATTGGCCAGCGTGACCGTGTCGGCCAGGTAGCGCGGGAAGGCGATGGCGATGACCAGATCCTTGCTGGTCATGCGCGACATCTGGCGGGCGGCGTGCGACACGCCGCCAGGGCCGGCGAGCGACTCGACCGAGTGCAGGTGCATGCACAGGCCGCGTTGCAGCATGCCGGCCAGGAAGCCGCTGGCGCCGAAACCGATGATGAAGACGCGATCGGCGCCCAGGATGATGTCGACGGCCTGCTCGCAGGCCTCGGCGTCCAGCCCTTGCAGGTTGCGCTGGGCGTTGCGGATGTCTTCTTCCAGCGTGGCGGCGAAGATCTGCACCGCGCTGGCCGAATGCGCCAGCTCGGTGCGCAGCTTTTCCACGGGTTCCAGCGCGGCCTCGAAACCGCGCGCCAGCTCGGCGCGGAACTGCGGATAGCCCGGCAGTTCCAGCGCGCGCGCGAAGCGGTTGGCCGTCGCCACCGACACGCCCACCGCCGCGGCGAATTCGTCGATCGTCATGGTGGCGACGCGGAACTGGTGCGCCAGCACGTACTCGGCCATCTTGTGCTGGGTGCGGCTCAGCGCGGGCTGGGCCCGGGCGATCCGATCAGCGATCGTGAGTACGGCTTTGTTCATTGAGGAGCGAGCGGAATGGCGCGGAAAACGTGGCAGAAAATTATGTAAATTCGTTTACAGATAAATTTTAGATAAGAAAATAGATTTTCATACTAGGGGTATACCCGTGATTACTTGTAACAAGCAGCCGAAAATCGGGGCCGGTTTGCGGTACGCTTACGCGGCTCCCCTCGCGGCGGCCACGCCCGAACCCCGGACAGCATTCGCCGCCGCTCCCCATCCTGGAATTCCCCCATGCCCGCCTGGACCTGCAAGCCCCACGCCGACCTGACCACGGCCGAACTCTATGCGCTGCTGACGCTGCGCTCGGTGGTGTTCGTCATGGAGCAGAACTGCCCCTACCTGGACATGGACGGCCAGGACCTGCAAGGCCAGACGCAGCACCTGATGGCCTGGGACAAGGGCGCGCTGGTCGCCTATTGCCGGCTGCTGGAACCGGCCCGCAACGAAGGCCGGGCCGTGATCGGCCGGGTCGTCACCGCGCCCTCGGCGCGCGGCACCGGCCTGGGCCATGAGCTGGTGCGCCGCGCCAAGGAGGAAATCCGTCGCGTCTGGCCCGGCCAGCCCATCTACCTGAGCGCGCAGGCACACCTGCAGCGCTACTACGGCGCGCACGGGTTCAAGGCCGTGACCGAGGAATACATGGAAGACAACATCCCGCACATCGGGATGCTGCTGGACGAACCCGCCTGAGCGCGGCCGGGCGCGCGGACACGAAGGCCGCCGGCTCTACCGGCCCTGCTGCCCGTCCGGCGGAGCCGGCGCCCGCCGGTACGCGCTCGGCGCGCTGCCCATGACACGCTTGAAGGCATGGCTGAACGCGCTGTCGGAGTCATAGCCCAGCTTCTGCGCGACCGAGGAAATCGTCGCCTGGCTGCCTGTCAGCGCGCGCGCCGCCAGCTGCATGCGCCAGCGCAGCACGTATTCCAGCGGCGCGATGCCCGCCTTGCGCTTGAAATGCAGGGCCAGCGTGGAGCGCGACACGCCCGCAATTTCGGCCAGCGCCTCGACGTTCCAGGCGCGCGCGGGATCGGCGTGGATCGCCTGGATCGCCGCGCCGATGCGAGGATCCGAGACGGCCAGCAGCCAGCTCGGCGCGCCATCGCCGCCCCGCTCCAGATAGAGCCGCAGCATTTCCACCAGCATGATGTGGCCCAGGTGCTGGATCACGATGGCGCCGCCCGGCGAGGCGTGCGCCAGCTCATGGGCCAGGCGCTGCAAGGCCCAGCTCAGCACCGCCGCCTGGTCCGAACCGCTCTTGACCACGGCGACGGGCGGCAATCCTTCGACCAGCAAGCCGGCGGCCTCGCCGAACGCGAAGCGCCCGCCGATCAGGAAGAATCCATCGGCCGTGCCGCAACGGGCGATGCCCTGGACGGCATGGCGATAGACCTGATCCGCCGGAACGGCCGGCAGGCCGGGATCGCTGCGCAATGAAAACGTCCGCTTGCGCGACAGCAGGAAGCAGTCGCCGCGCTCCAGCCGGATCGCCTGCGCCACGCCCTCGACGCTCAGCCAGCAGGCGCCCTCGACGACCGCATTGAACTTGATGCCGTCGGGCGCGGGAAAGTCAATGGCCCAGTCGCCGCCCGCCTTCAGGCCGGCGAAGAAGGAGCTTTGGGTATTCAACAGGGCAAGGACTTCGGACAGCGGATCCATGGCGCGGCTTCGGACGATCTCGACAGAGTAGCGGACTTTGCTGCATTCACAGTCTCAAGTCCAGTGCGCAGAATGCAGTGCATGGATTCCACCCGGACATCCCAAGGCCTACAAGGATTTGCCATGCCCCATCCGCAGTTTCCGATCGGCTCCGGTTTCGGCGCCGCCACCACCGCGCAGGCGGCGCTCGCCGGCCTGGACCTGTCCCACGCCACCGCCATCGTCACTGGCGGCCACTCCGGCCTGGGACTGGAAACCACCCGCGCGCTGGCCCATGCCGGCGCGCGCGTCATCGTCGCGGCGCGCGACGCCGAGGCCGCCCGCGCGCAGACCCGCGACATCGCCGGGGTCCAGGTCGAACCGCTGGATCTCGCCAGGCTGGACAGCGTGCGCGATTTCGCCCGGCGCTTCCTGGCCGGCGGGCGGCATGTCGACATGCTGATCTGCAGCGCGGGCATCATGGCCTGCCCCGAGACCCGCGTCGGGCCGGGCTGGGAAGCGCAGTTCACCACCAATCACCTGGGCCACTACGCGCTGGCGAACCTGCTCTGGCCGGCGCTCCGGGGCGGCGCGCGCGTGGTCGCCGTCTCGTCCGCCGGACACCATCAATCCGGCATGCGCTGGGACGATGTGCAGTTCACGCGGGGCTACGACAAGTGGCTGGCCTACGGGCAGTCGAAAACCGCGAATGCCCTGTTTGCCCTGCATCTGGACAAGCTGGGAAGAGAGCACGCCGTGCGCGCCTTTTCGCTGCATCCCGGCAAGATCTTCACGCCGCTGCAACGCCACCTGACGCAGGAAGAAATGACGGCCGCGGGCTGGCTGGACGCCAGCGGCCAGCCAGCCGACCCCAGCTTCAAGACCGTGCAGCAAGGCGCGGCCACCCAGACCTGGGCGGCCGCCTCGCCGCAGCTGGAAGGCATGGGCGGGCTGTACTGCGAGGATTGCGACATCGCCGCGCTGGACCAGGGCGAAGCTCCCTCCTTCGCCGGCGTGCGCCCGCACGCGATCGATCCCGAGGCGGCGGCGCGGCTGTGGGCGCTGTCCGCCGAGCTCACCGGGATCGACGCGTTCGCCGCGCGCTGAGCCGCCCGCGCGCGCCGCTCGTACAGGCAAGAAAAAAGCCCCTCGCGGGGCTTTCCTCTGCTTGCGCGAGACGGCGCCTACTTCACCGCCGACACATCCAGCCTGGCCAGCGTCTTGGACTGGATCTCGTCGACCGTCACGCCCGGCGCCACTTCCAG
>NZ_JAGTJY010000151.1:0-15476 GCF_018195695.1 Achromobacter sp. Marseille-Q0513
GCCCGACGCCTCCCTCGACCAGACCCCCAACCGGCTGCGCCGGTTCGCGTGCATGATGTACGAAGCCGTGCTGCTGTTCGGCGTGGTGTTCCTGGCGGGCTATCTGATGGATACGCTGACCCAGAGCCGCAATGCGCTGGAACTGCGCCCGCTCCGGCAAGCCTGGCTGTTCGTGGCCATCGGCGCCTACTTCGTGCTGTGCTGGCGCCGCCGGGGCCAGACGCTGCCCATGAAGACCTGGAACATCCAGCTGGTCGGCCGCGACGGCCAGCCGCCCTCCGTGCCGCTGCTGATGCTGCGCTACATCCTGGCCTGGCCCCTGGTGCTGGCGGGCGCCGCCCTGGTCTGGCTGGCGGCCCGCTACACGGGCTGGCCGTCCATGGACATGTTCATCGTCGCCGCCCCCTTCATGATCTTCATCTGGACCTGGATCGACCGCGACGGCCAGTTCCTGCATGACCGGATCCTGGGCACGCGCCTGCGCAACGCGCCCCCGCGCGCCAAGCCCGGACGACCGGGAAACGGCGCCGCCACGGCCGCCAAGTAATACCAAGTTTCAATCAGAAAACTTAAGCGCCGATTCTCACCGGCGCGTTCAGAAAGCTGAAAGCTGCGCGCCAAGACAATAAGGCCCTATTTAAAACCGGACCTTACCCATGCGCGCCCTACTCTCCCGCCTGACGCTGGCCGCCAGCGCCCTGTTCTTCCTGCCGTGGGCCCACGCCCAGAACGCCGACGCCCGCAAGGAAATCGAAGCCGCCTCGCAGGCCGCGCTTTCCGCCGCCCAGCAAGGCCCCGCCGAAGTGAAGCTCGGCGGCCAGGCCGTGCTCAAGCTGCCCGACAACATGATGTTCGTGCCGCGCCTGCAGGCCGACCGCCTGATGGCGGCCTACGGCAACGGCAAGGATCCCAGCCTGCTGGGCGTGGTGCTGCCCAAGGCGGACGAGGACGACTGGCTGATCACCGTCAACTTCGAGAAGACCGGCTACATCAAGGACGACGACGCCCGCAACTGGAACGTCAGCGAACTGCTGGACAGCCTGCGCGAAGGCACCAAGCAATCCAACGTCGAGCGCGTCAAGCGCGGCTTCCCCGAGCTGCTGATCGACGGCTGGGTCGAAGCGCCCAAGTACGACAGCAAGACGCAGCGGCTGGTGTGGTCGGTGGCCGCCAAGCACAAGGACGACGGCGCGCAGAGCGACCCGACGGTCAACTACAACACCTACGCCCTGGGCCGCGAAGGCTACATCACGCTGGACCTGATCACGCAGCAAAGCCAGGTGCCGAAGGACAAGGGCGCCGTGCTGGCCCTGCTGAACAATATCGATTACGTCGAAGGCAAGCGCTACGCCGACTTCAACTCCTCGACCGACAAGGTCGCCGAGTACGGCCTGGCCGCGCTGGTGGCCGGCGTGGCGGCGAAGAAGCTGGGCCTGTTCGCGGTCATCGGCGCCTTCCTGCTGAAGTTCGCCAAGGTCGGCCTCATCGCCGTGGCTGCGCTGGGCGGCGGCATCTGGTCGCGCCTGCGCCGCAAGAAGGCGGATCCCGCCGGCCCGGGCCAGCAGTGATCGCAAGCCGGTGAAAGTCCTGCTGTTGCTGCTGTCGGGCTTCAAGTACCTGAAGTTCGGCAAGCTGCTCGCCACCGGCGGCTCCATGCTGCTGTCGGTGGCGGCCTATGCCTGGGTGTTCGGCTGGCGCTACGCCGCCGGCTTCGTGCTGCTCCTCCTGGTGCACGAGCTGGGCCACTACGTGGCGGCGCGCCAGCGCGGCCTGGACGTGGGCGCGCCCGTCTTCATTCCTTTCGTGGGCGCCTGGATCCAGCTGAAGGACCAGCCGCTGAACGCCGACACCGAGGCCTATGTGGGGCTGGGCGGGCCCTTCGCGGGCACGCTGGCCTCGCTGGCCTGCTACTTCGCCGCGCGCGACACGGGCAGCGACCTGCTGCTGGCGCTGTCCTACGCCGGCTTCTTCATCAATCTCTTCAACCTGATCCCGCTGTCGCCGTTCGACGGCGGCCGCATCACGGCCGTGCTGTCGCCGCGCGTGTGGCTGGCGGGCGTGCCGGTGCTGGTGGCGCTGTTCTTCTGGCGGCCCAGCCCCATGCTGATCCTGGTCGCCGTGCTCGCCTTCCCGAACGTGGTGCGCGCCTTCAAGTACGACCCGACCCTGCCGGAAAACCAGGCTTATTACGGCACCACGCTGGAAAACAAGCTCGCCTACGGCAGCGCCTACCTGGCGCTGGTGGGGCTGCTGGCGGTCATGGCGCACGACGTGCACGAAATGCTCGCGGGACTGCGCTAGTGTGCTGTCCCGTAGGTACGTCCGCATGACGAAATTCATCCATAGACGTCAGGGCTAGGCGCAAACCGCAGTGATACCCGTAGGTATCACGAGGATTTGCAACGACGCCATGGCGGCTAGGGGTGGATTTCGTGCGGGCGTATCTGCGGGACTGCACACTAGGCCCGTTCCCACGACAAGTGTTGCAGCGCCCGCGTTGCAATCGTCACAACACCGTCACGGATTTTTCATGGCGCCGTCATCGCCCGATGGTTTCATCTTGAGGCATGACGACAGCCCCCATGGAAGCAACCGTGAACGAAATCCGCCCCGCCCACTGGCGTGCTCTCTGGATTTCCGATATTCACCTGGGCACTGCCGGGTGCAAGGCGGAATTCCTGCTCGATTTCCTGGAGCACAACGATTCCGACACCCTTTATCTGGTGGGGGACATCGTCGACGGCTGGCAGTTGCGCAAGCACTGGCACTGGCCGCGCGCGCACAATGACGTGATCCAGCGCATCCTGCGCAAGGCCCGCAACGGCACCCGCGTGGTATTCATCCCCGGCAACCATGACGAATTCGCCCGCGAGTTCTGCGGTTTCGCCTTCGGCGACATCGAGATCCTGGACGAAGACGTGCACGTGACGGCCAAGGGCCTGCGCCTGCTGGTGCTGCATGGCGACCAGTTCGACGGCGTGATCCAGCACAGCCGCTGGCTGGCGCACCTTGGCGACGGGCTGTACCAGCTGGCGCTGTGGCTCAACCATCACTTCAACCGGCTGCGCCACCGCATGGGGCTGCACTATTGGTCGCTGTCCCAGTACCTGAAGCACAAGGTCAAGAACGCCGTGTCCTTCATCACCGACTTCGAGGAAGCGCTGGCCGGCGAGGCGCGCCGGCGCGGCCTGGACGGCGTAGTCTGCGGACACATCCACAAGGCCGAGCTGCGCGACGTGGGCGGCATCCTGTACTGCAACGACGGCGACTGGGTGGAAAGCCTGTCGGCGCTGGCGGAAACCCATGACGGCCAGCTGCAGCTGTTGGACTGGGCCGCCATCCAGGCCGAGCACCAGGCCGGGCGCCAGACCGATCCGTCCAGCCGCAAGCCGCGCTCGCTATCGCTGCCGGCGCTGCCGTCGGCGCTGCGCCGCCAGGGCAAACACCCGTGATAACCCTTATACGTCCCCGTTACGCAACGGGGATGTTGCAGTTCACGCCCCTCTAGGTCATGCTTGCAGTTGGGCAACGGGCGAGCGGCCCGTTCACGCTGCAACATGCTCACAACATAGGGCCATGAACGACCAATATCAGGCGCTCTACCAAACTTTCCGCTGGCTGGTGCCTACCCAGTTCAACATCGCGGAAGCGTGCTGCCACCGCTGGGCATCCAGCAGTCCGGATGCGCGGCGCATCGCCATCTACTACGAGGATGAAGCGGGCAATCGCGAGGTCTGGACCTATGCCCGCCTGGCCGAAGCCGCCAATCAGCTGGCCAATGGCCTGATCAAGATGGGCGTGAATCGCGGCGACCGGGTCGGTGTTGTATTAGGGCAACGACCTGAAACCGTCGTGGCCCACATGGCAATCTACAGCGTCGGCGCGGTGGTGCTGCCCCTGTCGGCGCTGTTCGGCCCCGAGGCCCTGGAGACCCGGCTGCGCGACTCCGAAACCCGCGTCGCCATCGTCGACCACGCCTCCAGCGCCAATCTGCTGGCCGTCAGCGACCACTGCCCCGCCCTGCAACAGATCATCGGCATCGGTTTCGCCGACGAGCGCGTGCTGCCCTGGCGCAGCCTGCTGGCCCGCCAGCCTTCCGAATTCAAGCCCGTTCCGACCCGCTCGTCGGACCCGGCCATCCTGCTCTATACCTCCGGCACCACCGGCGCGCCCAAGGGCGCCCTGCTGCCGCACAGTGCGCTGATCGGCAACCTGCCCGGCTTCGTCGCCTCGCAGGACTGGTTCCCCAAGGCCGCCGACGTCTTCTGGTCGCCGGCGGACTGGGCCTGGACCGGCGGCATGATGGACGCGCTGCTGCCCACCCTCTATTTCGGCCATCCCATCGTCGGCACCCGCGGCCGCTTCTCGGCCGAGCGCGCCTTCGAGCTGATGGAGCGCTACCAGGTCACCAACACCTTCCTGTTCCCGACCGCCCTGAAGATGATGATGAAGGCGGTGCCGGACCCGCGCAGCCACTATCAGTTGGCACTGCGCGCCATCATGAGCGCCGGCGAAAGCGTGGGCGAGACGGTGTTCGGCTGGTGCGAGAAGGCGCTGGGCATCACGCCCAACGAGATGTTCGGCCAGACCGAGATGAACTACCTTGTGGGCAACAGCAACAAGCGCTGGCCCGCCAAGGCCGGCAGCATGGGCCGGCCCTACCCCGGCCACCGCGTGGCCGTGCTGGACGAGCACGGCGAACCCGCCCCCACCGGCGAAGTCGGCGAGGTCGCGCTCAACCGGCTGGACATACACGGCTATCCCGATCCGGTGCTGTTCCTGGGCTACTGGCGCAACGAGGCCGCCACGCAGGCCAAGTTCAAGGGCGACTGGTGCCTGACCGGCGATCTGGCCAGCATCGATGCCGACGGCTACCTCTGGTACGCCGGCCGCGCGGACGACGTGTTCAAGTCGGCCGGCTACCGCATCGGCCCGGGCGAGATCGAAAGCTGCCTGCTCGGCCATCCGGCCGTGGCCAACGCGGCCGTCGTGCCCAAGCCCGATCCCGAGCGTGGCGCCGTGGTGAAGGCCTATGTAGTGCTGACCCCCGAATTCGCCCAGCGCGACCGCCAGGACATCATCGAGAACCTGCAGGAACACGTGCGTGAGCGCCTGGCGCCGTATGAGTACCCCAAGGAAATCGAGTTCGTCGACGAACTGCCCATGACCACCACCGGCAAGATCCTGCGCCGCCTGCTGCGCCAGCGCGAGGCGGATCGGGCCCTGGCGGCCGCCAAGGGCGCGGCCTAGCGCGGCCGCCTCGATTCCTGAACCCCGCGCCGTCTCCGGAGACTTCCTGGCATGCCGCTGTACCAGCTCGACGACCTGATTCCCCGCATCGACCCCTCGGCCTATGTGGCCGATAGCGCCGACATCATCGGCAACGTGACGCTGGAGGCCGGCGTCAGCATCTGGTCGCACGTCTCCATCCGGGGCGACAACGACGCCATCCTGATCCGCCGGGGCACCAATATCCAGGAAGGCAGCGTGCTGCACGTGGACGACGGCTGTCCCATGGAGATCGGGCCAAACGTCACCGTGGGCCACCAGGCCATGCTGCACGGCTGTACCATCCACGAAGGCGCGCTGGTCGGCATGCAGGCCATCGTGCTGAACAACGCCGTGATCGGCCGCAACTGCCTGATCGGCGCTGGCGCAATCATCCCCGAGGACCGGGTCATTCCCGACAATTCGCTGGTCATCGGCATCGGCAAGATCGTCCGCGAACTGTCCCCCGAGGAAATCGCGGGGCTGCACAAGAACACCGCCCACTACGTGGCGCGCGGCCAACACTACCGGACCGCGCTCAAGCGGATCGGCTGAGCCCCTGAACCAGTCTCCGGCGCCCCCGCGGACGCCGGAATCCGCCTCCAGGAACCCGCCCCGCCCCTGCCGCCGGCAGGGCCTTTCGGCTGCCCGATCGGCTAACATTCCACCATGACCGATCAGCTCAAAAAATATCTCTTCGAAGACCGCAGCGTGCGCGTCCAGGCCGTGCGCCTGACCGACACCTGGAAGGCCGTCCGCGCCAATCACGAATACCCGCCCGCCATCACCCACCTGCTGGGCGAACTGGTGGCCGCGTCCACGCTGCTGGCCGCCAACATCAAGTTCGACGGCTCGCTGGTGCTGCAGATCCAGGGCGACGGCCCGATCGCGCTGCTGGTGGTGGAATGCCGCTCCGACCTGAGCCTGCGCGCCACCGTCAAGATGCGCGAAGGCCATGACGTGCCGGCCGACGGCAACATGCAGAGCCTGCTCAACCCCGGCGGCAACGGCCGCTTCATCGTGGTGCTGGATCCGCAGCGCAAGGCGCCTGGCCAGCAGGCCTACCAGGGCATCGTGCCGCTGGAAGGCGACACCGTGGCCGAGGCGCTGCAGCACTACATGAAGGCCTCCGAGCAGCTGGACACCCAGCTCTGGCTGGCCGCCGACGACGTGCACGCCGCCGGCCTGCTGATCCAGCGCCTGCCGGTGCATGGCGGCGAACAGGCGCCGCTGCTGAGCGAGCAGGCCGCCGCCGAGACCTGGGAACGCGCCGGCACGCTGGCCGCCACGCTCAAGCGCGACGAACTGCTGCAGGTCGAGATCGACACGCTGATCCATCGCCTGTACTGGGAAGAAACGCTGGTGGCGTTCGATCCCCTGCCGGTCAGCTGGCACTGTCCCTGCACCCGCGAGCGCGTGGCCAACATGCTGCGCTCGCTGGGCGAAGCCGAAGTGCAGGACATCGTGGCCGAGCACGGCCAGGTCGACGTGACCTGCGATTTCTGCGGCAAGCCGTATCGCTTCGACGCCGTGGACTGCGCCGCCCTGTTCACGCCGGCCACGCCCGCCGCCGACAACGAGTCGCCCACCGTCCACTGAACGCCGCGCCGGCCCGTCGCGGCCGGCCATTCCTGGCGTGATCATCGCGTCACGCCGGCTTGTCCCAATCGACAGGCGGTCATGCCCGCGCCAGACTGCGCAGCCATGACCGCCTTTTCTTTTTCCGCCGTTCGGCCGGCTCCGCCCGCGACACCAGGCGCGCCCGTCAGGCCTGCCAAGCCGGCCCGGCACGCTTGCCCGACCTCGCCAAGCCTGCGCGCGCCGCCCCGCCCAGGCCGCCCGCAACACGGCACCGCGCTCCTGGAATTCACCCTGGCGGCAACCGTGCTGCTGCCCGCCGCCCTGCTGGCCGCCGAAGCCGCAGCGTGGCAAACGGTGCGCCAGGCCGTCCAGCTAGCGCTGATGGAAGCGGCCCGCGCGGGCGCGGTGTCGCATGCCGAACCGGCGCGGATGAAAGCTGCATTCGTCCAGGCGCTACGGCCGCTGCATGGCGGCGACGCAGCGCGGCAGGCGCGCGCCCTGCGCGAGGCGGCGCTGCTGGCGGGCGCGCATCCGTGGCGCATCGAAGTGCTGCGCCCCGACGCCCAGGCCTTCCGCCTGCACGCCAGGCCCGGACTGCGGATCGCCCCGGCGCCCGGCCTGCCAGCCATCGACAACGACTACCAGGACCTGCAGCACGCGCGCCGTCCGCCTGGCCAGGCGATCGACATCTTCCAGGCCAATACGCTGTCCTTGCGGCTGACCTATCTGCACAAGCCGCTGTCCGCGCCGCTGCGGGCGCTGCTGGGCGCGCTGGCGCGCGGCGCGCAGACGCCGCCGGTCCGCCAGGGCGCGCTCTTCACCCGGGCCCCGACCGACGACGACCCGCGCAGCTACGCCGGCCAGGCGCTGGCGCGCGGCCTGCTGCCGATCGTGGTGGAACTGGAAATGGAGATGCACTCGCATCCGGCCGACTGGTCGCGCTTGCGGCCATGGCCCGAGGGCATGGTGCCCGGAATATGCCGCAAACGCGATTGCGGTTGAAGGCGGGCCTCAGCGGACGGGATTACCCTGGCCGGAACCACTGGAAAGGAAGGAACCGGAACCGCTGTATGAACGGAATCAGTGCCGCGCGCCTGCGCTCGACTGGCCAGCGGGCCGGCCCGGCTGCGGGTTGTTGCTGGCGGCAGGTCTGGCGGACGTGCCCGTGCCGGCGCGGGCCGGCGTGGCGGCGGGCTTGGCGACCGCCTCGGTGGCCAGCGATGCGCCGCCTGCCGGCGGCGTGGCGTTCTGCGGCAGGATGTGCACGAAGACCTCGCCTTCCCGCATCATGCCCAGCTCACCGCGCGCACGTTCCTCGACGGCGCCAGAGCCCCCATCCAGGTCGTGCACTTCGGCTTCCAGCGCCGCATTGCGCGCGCGCAGGCCTTCGTTGGTCTCTTTCTGCGCCGCCACCTGGCGTTGCAGATCCCAGACCTTGAACCAGCCGCCCTTACCCATCCACAACGGGTATTGGATCAGGCCTAGCAGCACGAACAGCACCAGGAACAGCAGGCGCATACGCAGGAACCCTCAGCAGTCGTGTCATACGGCGGCGGCCTGGCGCTGCGCGCCGGCCGCCGCGCCTACCTTAGCGCAAGTTGTAGAAAGCTTCCAGGCCAGGGTAGGAGGCCACTTCAGCCAGCTCTTCCTCGATGCGCAGCAGCTGGTTGTACTTGGCCATGCGGTCGGAACGCGACAGCGAACCGGTCTTGATCTGCATGGCGTTGGTGGCCACCGCGATGTCGGCGATGGTGGAATCCTCGGTTTCGCCCGAACGGTGCGACACGACGGCGGTGTAGCCGGCGCGCTTGGCCATTTCGATGGCGGCGAAGGTCTCGGTCAGGGTGCCGATCTGGTTGATCTTGATGAGGATCGAGTTGGCCACGCCCTTCTGGATGCCTTCGCGCAGGATCTTGGTGTTGGTGACGAACAGGTCGTCGCCCACCAGCTGCACCTTCTTGCCGAGCTGGTCGGTCAGGAGCTTCCAGCCGTCCCAGTCGTTTTCGGCCATGCCGTCCTCGATCGAGATGATCGGGTACTTGTCGCACCAGGTCGCCAGCAGGTTGGTGAATTCCTGCGAGGACAGCGAGATGCCGCCTTCGCCGGCCAGCGTGTACTTGCCGTCGCGGTAGAACTCGGAGCTGGCGCAGTCCAGGCCCAGGGCGATCTGCGTACCCGGCTCGTAGCCGGCTTCGGTGATGGCCTTCAGGATCAGCTGGATCGCGGCTTCGTGGCTGGCCACGTTGGGGGCGAAACCGCCCTCGTCGCCCACGGCGGTGGACATGCCCTGACCATGGATCAGCTTCTTGAGCATGTGGAAGACTTCGGCGCCCCAGCGCAGGGCTTCACGGAAGCTGCCCGCGCCCACCGGCAGGATCATCAGTTCCTGCAGGTCCAGCGTGTTGTTGGCGTGCGCGCCGCCGTTGATGACGTTCATCATCGGCACGGGCATGCTCATGGGGCCGCTGCCGCCGAAGTAGCGGTACAGCGACAGGCCGGACTCGTCGGCGGCGGCGCGGGCCACGGCCATCGAGGCGGCCAGCAGCGCGTTGGCGCCCAGGCGTTCCTTGGACTCAGTGCCGTCCAGCTCGATCAGGGTGCGATCGACGAAGGTCTGCTCCTGCGCGTCCAGGCCCATCAGCGCTTCGGAGATCTCGGTGTTGAGGTTCTCGACGGCGCGCAGCACGCCCTTGCCCAGGTAGCGGCTCTTGTCGCCGTCGCGCAGCTCGATGGCTTCGCGGGCGCCGGTGGACGCGCCCGACGGCACGGCCGCGCGGCCCATGGCGCCGGATTCCAGCAGCACATCGCATTCCACGGTGGGGTTGCCGCGCGAATCGAGGATTTCGCGGCCGATGATGTCGACGATTGCACTCATGACTTTACATTCCCTGAACGATAAACATATTCATGACGGCCGCGCCTTCGCGGGCATTGCGGGCCCGGCGGTACTGCCAGGAGTCGTAGAAGGCCTGCGCGGCGCCCATGGAGGGAAACTCCATGACGACCGTGCGGCCGGGCTCACGCCCCTCGAGCACCTTGGAGTCGCCGCCGCGCACCAGGATCTTGGCGTCGTAGGCCCGCATCGCGAGCGTGGACAGACGCTTGTAATCCTCGTATTGCGCAGGCTTGGTCACTGAGACATCGGCGATCAGATAGGCACTCATGGGGCTCCTTGTGAGCGGTTGCGTGGATGAAGGGCGCCGGCGAAATTGCCCGCGGCCCTGGCCGTGCGCAAGCGCGAGGCCGGGCCGCGGAACCGCATCAGGCGTCCTGCCCGCCGCGGCGAGCCTTGTGCTCGATGGCGGCGCGGATATAGCTGGAGAACAGCGGGTGGCCGTCGCGCGGCGTGGACGTGAACTCCGGGTGGAACTGCACGCCGACGAACCAGGGGTGGTCGGGCAGTTCCATGATTTCCGGCAGGTTCTCGCTCGGGGTGCGCGCGCTGATCACCATGCCGGCCTCTTCCAGGCGCGGCACGTAGACGTTGTTCACCTCGTAGCGGTGACGGTGGCGCTCGTTGACCTCGTCGCCGTAGATGCTCTGGGCGCGGGTGCCCGACTTGATGGGCACGCGCTGCGCGCCCTTGCGCATCGTGCCGCCCAGGTCGGACGAGTTGTCGCGCTTCTCGACCTTGCCTTCGCGGTCCATCCACTCGGTGATCAGGGCCACCACGGGATGCGGCGCGGACGGATCGAACTCGGTGCTGTTGGCGCCGCCCAGGCCGGCCACGTGGCGCGCGAACTCGATCACGGCCAGCTGCATGCCCAGGCAGATGCCCAGGTAGGGCACGCCGTTCTCGCGGGCGTAGCGGATGGCGGCGATCTTGCCCTCGGTGCCTCGCTTGCCGAAGCCGCCCGGCACCAGGATGGCGTCCAGGTGCTTGAGCTGGTCGGTGCCGCGGGTCTCGATGTCTTCCGAGTCGATGTACTCGATGTTGATCTTCGAGCGCGTGTGGATGCCGGCGTGCACCAGGGCTTCGGTCAGCGACTTGTACGACTCGGTCAGGTCGACGTACTTGCCGACCATGCCGATGGTGAGCTGGTGCTGCGGATGCTCCAGCGCCTCGACCAGGTTGTCCCACATGGACAGGTCGGCCGGCGGCGGGTTCAGGCCCAGCGCTTCGCAGACGATGTTGTCCACGCCCTGCTTGTGCAGCATGGCGGGGATCTTGTAGATGGAATCGGCGTCCCAGACCGAAATCACCGCGTCCAGGGGCACGTTCGAGAACATCGAGATCTTGGCGCGCTCGTCGTCCGGGATCGGGCGGTCGGCGCGGCACAGCAGCGCGTTCGGGTAGATGCCGATTTCGCGCAGCTTCTGCACCGAGTGCTGGGTCGGCTTGGTCTTGAGCTCGCCGGCGGACGCGATGAACGGCACCAGCGTCAGGTGCACGAAGGCGGCGTTGTTGCGGCCCATGCGCAGGCTCATCTGGCGGGCGGCTTCCAGGAACGGCAGCGACTCGATGTCGCCCACGGTGCCGCCGATCTCGACGATGGCCACATCGGTGTTGCCATTCCAGGCGGCATCGGCGCCACGGGCGATGAAGTCCTGGATTTCATTGGTGATGTGCGGAATGACCTGGACGGTCTTGCCCAGGTAGTCGCCACGACGCTCCTTGCGCAGCACCGATTCGTAGATCTGCCCGGTGGTGAAGTTGTTCACCTTGTGCATGCGGGCGGAAACGAAGCGCTCGTAGTGCCCCAGGTCCAGGTCGGTCTCGGCGCCGTCTTCGGTGACGAACACTTCGCCGTGCTGGAACGGGCTCATGGTGCCCGGATCGACGTTGATGTAGGGGTCGAGCTTGAGCATGGTGACCTGCAGACCACGCGACTCGAGGATGGCTGCAAGCGACGCGGCGGCGATGCCCTTGCCCAGGGAAGACACCACTCCGCCGGTGACAAATACGTATTTGGTCATCGTAATGAGCGCCCGGGACGAGCGGGCGCGTGCGGGAAATTTGGATTATAGCCGGGAGGCGCGGCGAGTTTGGGTTTCCCCTTAGCCGCCAGGCGTAACATTTGGCAGCGCCCAGGCGGGACGCGGCTTGCGGACCGATCGCCCCCATTTTGCCCCCGGCGGGGCGGCCGCCCGCCAGGTTCAGCCCGCCAGGCGCTCCAGCGCCGGCGGCTCGAACACCCGCACCGGCTCCGGCCCGCCGGCCCACTTTTCCGCCTGCACCAGCGCCGACAGCGCGCTGCAGCCCTGCGCCAGCCGCGAGGTGCCCTCGTCCCGGGTCAGCACGTTCGGATTGCCGTGGCGCTCCAGCGCCGCGTCGCGCGGATCGAACCAGGCGCCCGTGGCCATGACCACCACGCCGCGCGCCACGCCCTCGTCCAGATCGGCCCCGCCCAGGCAGGCGCCGCGTTCGTTGTACAGGCGCACCACGTCGCCCTGGCCGATGCCGCGCGCGGCGGCGTCGGCCGGATGCATGCGCACCGGTTCGCGCCCGGCGATCTCGGCCTGACGCGCGGCGTTCGACTGGTCCAGCTGCGAATGCAGCCGGCCCGCCGGCTGGCAGGTCACCAGATGCAGCGGCCACTCGCGGGCGCCGAGGCCGCCCAGCCATTCCGCCGGCGCCAGCCAGGCCGGATGCGGCGGGCAATCGGCGTAGCCGAAGCCGGCCAGCGCCTCGCTGTACAGCTCCAGCTTGCCCGAGGCGGTCTTGAGCGGATGCGCCTGGGGGTCGGCGCGGAACTGCTCGAACAGCACGAAGTCGCGCGGCGGTTCGGGCAGCGCCACGTGGCCCAGCTCCCAGAAGGCGTCGAAATCCGGCAGCGTCAGCTGCTGCGCCTCCCAGGCCGGCCGCATCTGTTCGTAGATATGGCGGATCCAGGCCATCTCGTCACGGCCTTCGGTGTAGGTCTGCTCGAAGCCCGCCATCGCCGCCAGCTCGCGGTAGATGTCGAAGTCGTTGCGGCTGTGGCCGACGGGCGCCAGCGCCTGGCGCATCGCCAGGATGTAACGGTCGCGAGACGATCCGCCCACGTCGTTGCGCTCCAGCGTGGTGGTGGCCGGCAGCACGATGTCGGCGCGGCGCGCGGTCGGCGTCCACCAGGGCTCGTGCACGATGATGGTCTCGGGCCGCGTCCAGGCCCGCGCCAGCCGGTTCAGGTCCTGGTGGTGATGGAAGGGGTTGCCGCCGGCCCAGTACACCAGCCGGATGTCTGGATAGACGCCGCCGCGGCCGTTGAATTCATAGGACTGGCCGGGATGCAGCAGCATGTCGGCCATGCGCGCCACGGGAATCGAGGCGGCTGCCGGATTGCGGCCCGCGCGCATTTCCGGCGCGGGCAGGTCGGGCCGGGGATTGCCGGCGCCGTTCATCGAGCCATGACCGAAGGCGAAGCCGCCGCCGGGCAGGCCGATCTGGCCCAGCAGCGCGGCCAGCGCCACGCTGCCCCAGTACGGTTGCTCGCCGCGATGGCTGCGCTGCAAGGACCACGCGCAGGTCAGCAGCGTGCGGCAGCCGGCCGCCTCGCGCGCCAGCCGGCGGATGGTGGCCGCCGGCACGCCGCAGACGCCCTCCGCCCATTCCGGCGTGCGGGCCTGGCCGCCGGCGCGGCCCAGCACATAGTCGGCGTAGGTCTCGAAGCCGTTGCAGCAGCGCGCCACGAAATCCGCGTCGTGCAGGCCCTCGGACAACAGCGTGTGCGCCATGCCCAGCATCAGGGCCGCGTCGGTATTGGGGCGGATGGGCACCCATTCGGCATCCAGCGCCTCGGGCGCGTCGCCGCGCGACGGGCTCACGATCACCGTCCGCATGCCCGCCGCGCGCGCCCGTGTCAGCCAGCCGGGCGTGGGATGGTCGCCGGCGCCGCCCGACGTGATCTGCGTGTTGCGCAGCGCGATGCCGCCAAAGGCGATCAGCAGCCGCGTATTGCCCACCACGCTGTTCCAGTCGGTGACGCGGCCCGTCACCGGCGCGTAGGTGCCGATGATGTGCGGCAACAGGAACTGCGCCGCGCCCCAGCTGTAATTGCCGGCCTGGTCCACGCAGCCGCCGCCGGCATAGAGAAAACGATGCGTCAGCGTGCGCGCGTGATGCAGCCGGCCGGCCGAGGACCAGCCATAGGAGCCGCCAAAGATCGCGGTCGGACCATGCTCGGCGCGCACGCGCTGCAATTCTCCATGCACCAGCCGCAGCGCCACGTCCCATTCGACCTCGACGTAGCCCTCGACGCCCCGCAGCTCCGGCGCGCCGCGATGCCTGAGCCAGCTGGCGCGCACGCTGGGCCGCGCCACCCGCAGCGGCGAATGGACCAGGTCGGGCATCGCATGAATAAGCGGGGACGGGGCCCGGTCATGGGCGAAGGGCTCGCAGCTCGCGAGCCGGCCGCCCTGCACCACCGCCGTATAGGCGCCCCAATGCGACAGGGTGGAGAAACGGGAGATCGTGTCGGCCATGGAATCCTCCCGGCGGCTGCAACAAAAGCCGTATTGTTGGGGAAATTCTCATAACTTAGCAGCATCAACTTAGAAAATAATTGTCTTTAGGCCGTCTCTGAACTGTGGAAAATAGAAAATTTTTCGGGACCGGTCTTTCTATACTGCGAAAGCAGCAAGGGGAATGGTCAGGCGTCAGCACCGACCGCGCGGCACCTGACTCATAAGGCAGTCCAATTTGTTGGAGTAGGTCATGAGCAAAAACAAAATCCAGGGGTCCTTCGTCGCCATCGTCACGCCCTTCAACCGGGACGGCAGCGTCGATTTCAGCGCCTTTCGCAGCCTTTTGAAGTTCCAGGAAGACCACGGCACCGCCGCCGTCCTGATCATGGGTTCCACCGGCGAAGTCTCGCTGCTGTCGCCCGAAGAACGCAGGCAGGTCATCGTCGAGACCGCCAAGATGAAGACCGGCAAGATGCAGCTGTTCTACGGCTGCACCGGCAACAACACCGACACCACCATCGACTACCTGAAGTTCGCGCGCGAGAACGGCGCCGACGGCGCCATCCTGGCCGCGCCCGCCTACATCTGCGCTTCCGAGGCCGACACCGAGGCCTACTTCCTCGAAGTGGCCGACGCCACCGACCTGCCGCTGGGCATCTACAACAACCCGCCGCGGGTCAAGAGCGACCTGCACTGGGACCAGCTGCTGCGCATCTTCAAGCACCCGAACTACGTGGTGCACAAGGAATCCACCACCCGCGTCGGGCAGGTGGCGCAGGTGCTGCGCGGCCGTCCCGACGTGTCGGTGATGTGCTGCGACTCGCCCAACCTGGGCCTGGTGGTCCCCACCATGAGCCTGGGCGGCCACGGCACCGCCAACATGACCGGCAACATCGCGCCGGCCGAGATGGCCACGATCTCGCGCCCCTGGGACACGCCGGACGTGTCGGTGAGCTTCCGCGAAGGCTATCTGGGCCTGCTGCCGATGCTGCACTACTCGTATTCGGCCATCAACCCGGTGGCTATCAAGTCGCTGATGAAGGCCGTGGGCCTGCCCGTGGGCGACCTGCGCCGCCCGCTGCGCGGCCTGGAAGGCGAGGCGCTGGCCAAGGGCCTGCGCATCGTGCGCGAGCTGGGTCTGGACGCCAAGTACGGTTTCAGCTCGGCCCAGCTGAAGGCGGCCTGATCCCGGCCGCCTGAGCCCGACCGGCGGCGGCGAGGCCGCCGGCTCGAACCCGAAT
>NZ_JAGTJY010000152.1:0-15432 GCF_018195695.1 Achromobacter sp. Marseille-Q0513
CCGGCAGCCCGTGATCGCGGACAGGTGGCGCCGCACGCAGGTCATTTCGCGGATGGTCGCGCCGCTGGCCAGCAGCGCGCGGTTGACGGCCTGCTTGTCCTGCAGCGTCAGGCCGTCCAGCGGCAGCGGCAGCAGGGCCGAGCCGCCGCCCGAGATCAGGCACAGCACGGTGTCTTCCGGGCGCAAGCCGCTCACCAGGTCCAGCATGCGGCGGGCGGCTCGCAGCCCGGCCTCGTCGGGCACCGGATGGGCGGCCTCGACGATCTCGATGCGCGCGCAGGGCACCGCATAGCCGTGGCGCGTGACCACCAGGCCCGTCAGCGGCCCGTCCCAGCGGGATTCGACCGCCTGGGCCATCGCCGCCGAGGCCTTGCCGGCGCCGATGACGATGACGCGGCCGCCGCGCAGCGTGTCCGGCGCGGGCAGGTGCGCGGCCACGCAGCGCTCCGGCTGGGCGGAGGCGACCATGGCGTCGAACATGCGGCGCAGCAGGGCGTCGGGACTGTGCATGGCTCAGGCCTGCTGGCCGATCTCGAAATTGGCCAGCTTCTCCAGCGCGCGCACCAGCGCCGAATGATCCCAGGCCTTGCCGCCGTGCGCGGCGCAGGCGTTGAACATTTCCTGGGCCGTGGCGGTGTTGGGCAGCGACACGCCCAGCGCGCGGGCGCTGGACAGCGCCAGGTTCAGGTCCTTCTGGTGCAGCTCGATGCGAAAGCCCGGGTCGAAGCTGCGCTTGATCATGCGCTCGCCGTGCACTTCCAGGATCTTGCTGGACGCGAAGCCGCCCATCAGCGCCTGGCGCACGCGCGCCGGGTCGGCGCCGGCGCGCGCCGCGAACAGCAGCGCCTCGGCCACCGCCTGGATGTTCAGGGCCACGATGATCTGGTTGGCCACCTTGGCGGTCTGGCCGTCGCCGTTGCCGCCCACCAATGTGATGTTCTTGCCCATCAGCTCGAACAGCGGTTTCACGCGCGCGAAGACCGCCTCGTCGCCGCCGGCCATGATGGACAGCGTGGCGTTGCGGGCGCCGACCTCGCCGCCGGAGACCGGCGCGTCCAGGTAGTCGCAGCCCAGCGCGCGGATCTTCTCGGCAAAGCGCTTGGTGGCGATCGGCGAGATCGAGCTCATGTCGACCACGGTCTTGCCCTCGGCCAGGCCGGCGGCGATGCCGTGCTGCGCGAACAGCGCGGACTCCACGTCGGGCGTGTCCGGCACCATGATGAAGACGATGTCCGAGCGCTCGGCCACGTCGCGCCCGTTCAGGCAGGGCACGGCGGTGGTCTCGGCGATCTCGCCGGGCAGCTTGCCCAGCGTATGCACGTAGAGCTGGTGGCCGGCGCGGGCCAGGTGCCCGGCCATGGGCGCGCCCATGATGCCCAGGCCGACGAAACCGATCTTGAGCGGCGATGCAGTCATTGCTTGTCTCCTGCGGAAGGGAAAACGCGTGTTGTTGTGAAGGCGGAGCCGGACGGGCGTCACCGCGCCAGCGCTTGCCGCCAGCCCAGGCCGGCGGCCGTGGTGGTGGCGGGCTTGTATTCGCAGCCGACCCAGCCGGCGTAACCCAGCCGGTCCAGCAGGGCGAGCAGATAGGGATAGTTGATCTCGCCGGTGCCGGGCTCGTTGCGGCCCGGATTGTCGGCCAGCTGTACGTGGCGGATCAGCGGGAAGTACTGGCGCAGCGTGGCCGCCAGCTCGCCCTCCATGCGCTGCGCGTGATAGATGTCGTACTGCAGGAAGGCGTTGTCGGCGCCGGTCTCGGCCAGGATGGCGGCGGCCTGGGCCGTGCGGTTCAGGTAGAAGCCGGGAATGTCCAGGGTGTTGATCGGCTCGATCAGCAGGTTCAGGCCCGCCTGCTTCAGGGCGCTGGCCGCATGGCGCAGGTTGTCGATGAAGGTGGCGCGCAGGCGCGCGTCCTCGACGCCGGCGGGCGCCTTGCCGGCCAGGCAGTTCAGCTGCTTCACGCCCAGCGCCTGGGCGTACTCGATGGCGCGGCCGACGCCGGCGCGGAATTCCTCGACCCGGTCCGGATGGCAGGCGATGCCGCGCTCGCCGGCATCCCAGTCGCCGGCCGGCAGGTTGTGCAGCACCAGCTGAAGACCGTAGTCGTCGAGCCGGCGGCGGATTTCCGAGGCGGGCCAGGCGTAGGGGAACAGGAACTCGACGGCCTCGAAGCCGTCCTCGGCGGCGAGGGCGTAGCGGTCCAGGAAGGGGACTTCGGTGTACAGCATGGTCAGGTTCGCGGCGTATCGGGGCATGGAACTCTCACTGAATCAACATGGCGGGAAACGGAATGCGGCCGTCCTTGGGGGCCGGCCGCGACCGGACGGCGCTAGGCCAGCAGGCCGGCCTCGGCCAGGCCCTTGGCGCCTTCGGGATGGCGGCAGTCGATGTCCTCGAACTCGACGATGTTGTCGATCTCGGTGCCCATGGCGATATTGGTGACCCGTTCCAGGATCACTTCCACCACCACCGGCACGCGGTGCTTGCGCGCCAGCGCCTGTGCCTCCAGCAACGAGGCCCGCAGCTTGCCCGGGTCGGTGACGCGGATCGCCTTGCAGCCCAGGCCCTGGATCACCTGTACGTGGTCCACGCCGTAGCCCTGCAGCGCGGGGTCCGAGACGTTCTGGTTGTCGAAGGCCAGCTGCACGCAGTAGTCCATCTCGAAGCCGCGCTGGGCCTGGCGGATCAGGCCCAGGTAGCTGTTGTTCACCAGCACCTGCACATAGGGCAGGTTGAACTGCGCGCCCACCGCCAGCTCCTCGATCATGAACTGGAAGTCGTAGTCGCCGGACAGGCCCACCACCGTCCGCGACGGATCGGCCGCGACCACGCCCAGCGCGGCCGGCACGGTCCAGCCCAGCGGGCCGGCCTGGCCGCAGTTGATCCAGCGGCGCGGGCCGTAGACGTGCAGGAACTGCGCGCCGGCGATCTGCGACAGGCCGATGGTGGACACATAGATCGTGTCGCGGCCGAACGCCGCGTTCATTTCCTCGTAGACGCGCTGCGGCTTGATCGGCACGTTGTCGAAATCCGTCCGGCGCAGCATCAGCCGCTTGCGCTCGGCGCAGCGCGCCGCCCAGTCCGTGTAGTCGCGCAGCCGGCCGGCGGCCTTGCGCTCGCGCGCCACCTCGATGAACAGCGCCAGGGCCGCCCCGGCGTCCGACACGATGCCCAGGTCCGGGTTGAAGACGCGTCCGATCTGCGTGGGCTCGATATCCACGTGCACGAACTTCCTGCCGCGCACATAGGTCTCGACGGAACCGGTGTGGCGGTTGGCCCAGCGGTTGCCCAGGCCCAGCACGAAATCGCTGGCCAGCAACGTGGCGTTGCCGTAGCGGTGGCTGGTCTGCAGGCCGCACATGCCGGCCATCAGCGGATGGTCGTCGGGTATCGCGCCCCAGCCCATCAGCGTGGGGATGACCGGCACGCCGGTCAGTTCGGCCAGCTCCACCAGCTGCGCGGACGCGTTGGCGTTGATGACGCCGCCGCCGGCCACGATCAGGGGCCGGTCGGACGCGGCCAGCATGTCCAGCGCCTTCTCGACCTGCTTGCGCGTGGCGCGGGGCTGGTACACCGGCAAGGGTTCGTAGGTGTCGATATCGAAATCGATCTCGGCCATCTGCACATCGAAGGGCAGGTCCACCAGCACCGGGCCGGGGCGGCCCGAGCGCATCAGGTGAAAGGCCTGCTGCAGCACGCGCGGAACCAGCGCCGGCTCGCGCACGGTGACCGCCCACTTGGTCACCGGCTTGGCGATGGACTCGATGTCCACCGCCTGGAAGTCCTCCTTGTACAGGCGGGCGCGCGGGGCCTGGCCGGTGATGCACAGGATGGGGATGCTGTCGGCGCTGGCCGAGTACAGCCCCGTGATCATGTCGGTGCCGGCCGGCCCCGAGGTGCCGATGCACACGCCGATATTGCCGGCCTGGGCGCGGGTATAGCCCTCGGCCATGTGCGAGGCGCCCTCGACGTGGCGCGCCAGCACATGGGCGATGCTCTGCCGCTCGCGCAGGGCCGCGTAGAACGGGTTGATGGCGGCGCCCGGCACGCCGAACGCCTGCGTGACGTTTTCCTTCTCGAGAACCAGCACGGCGGCCATTGCCGCCCTCATCTTGGCCATGCGCATCTCCTGCGGTGCCGACTAGGGGTGGGACAGATGGTCCCAAGTCGGGCCCGGCGACGGAAGACGGGTATGGCGAATGACGCTTATTCCGTGGTGGAATACCGGATCGGAGGCTACTCGGACTCTAATCGCGACATGGATCGGATCAAAGCGCTACGCCTGTTCACCCGGGTGGTGGACCTGGGCTCCTTCAGCCGCGCCGCGCTCGAGCTGGGCATCGGCCAGCCCGCGGCGACCAAGCAGGTCGCCCGCATGGAGCAGGAGCTGGGCGCGCGCCTGCTGCATCGGTCCACGCACGGCGTGTCGCCCACCGACGTCGGCATCCGCTACTACGAGAAGTGCAAGCTCATCGTGCATCACGACGAGGAAGCCCGCTCCGTGGCCGCGCTGACGCAGTCGCAGGTGCAGGGGACGCTGCGCATCAGCACCTCGGTCGCCTTCGGTCGCCGCGTGCTGGCGCCGATGGTGCTGGACTTCATGCGCGACCATGCGCTGCTGACGGTGGACCTGAGCTTCGACGATCGCTACGTCAACCTGGTCGAGCAGGGCGTGGACGTGGCGGTGCGCATGGGCCGGCTGGCCGATTCCTCGCTGGGCGCGACCTACCTGGGCAACAGCCCCTGGGTCGTGGTCGCGTCGGCCGCCTACCTGGAACGGCGCGGCGCGCCCGTCCGGCCCGAAGCGCTGGCCGATCACGCGGCGCTGGTCTACAGCACCGCGCAGGGCGACGCCATCTGGCATTTCGCCGGCAGCGGCGCGCAGACCCTGGCTATTCCGGTGAAGGAACGGCTGCGCTCGAACAACCTGTCCGTGTTGCTGGATGCCGCACGCGACGGCTTCGGCATCGCCGTGCTGCCGCGCTATGTGGCCGACGAAGACCTGCGCCGGGGCGCCATCTTGCCGCTGCTGGAGGACTGGCGTCTGCCGGGGCAGGAGATCCACGCGGTGTATCCGTCGCCGCGCATGGTGCCGGCCAAGGTGCAGGAGCTGGTCGCGTGGCTGAAGGGCAGGTTCAGGGACGAGTGGTGGCGCGCGGACGTGCGCGGCGCGGCGGCTGGGCCCGCGGCCGGAGCAGGTATAGTCCGGGGCAGTTGAAACAACGCCTGGAGTATCTATGGCTGGATTGGACGACACGCGCGGCGCCGGCGCGGCCTGTGATTTTCTCGCGGCCTTGCCCGTCTCGGACGGCATGGTCAGCATCCGCCCCATGTCCGCCGAGGATGCGGCGGCCTATGCCGCAGGCACGGATGACGAGCTGGTGCAGCGCTACGCCCATCTCCCCTTGAAGCAATACACGCCGGAGCTCGTGCGCGATCTGATCGACGGCGTGATCGCGGACGGTCTGCGCGAGGGAACGCTGGCGGTGCTGACCATCGCCGACGCGGCATCGGATGCGTTCCTGGGCAGCCTGGTGATCTTCGACGTCAGCGCCGAGGACGCCGAGGTCGGCTATTGGATCGCCCCGCAGCATCGTGGACGGCAGGCGTCGGGGCGGGCCCTGGCGCTGGCGATGGAATTGGCGCGCGGCCTGGGCCTGAAGCGCTTGCGCGCGCGCACGGTGCGCGAGAATCCCGCGTCCGAGCGCGTGCTGGTGCGGGCGGGATTCGCGCAGGCGGGCGAGGCGCGGCCGGCGCTCACGCCGTCAGGGAAGACCGAAATGAGCGTGAGCTATGGCGTTGAACTGCGAGCCTGAGGTCCGCTCGCCTCATTTGGAAGCGAGGACCGGGATTTCGCAACAGCGCTCGATGTGGATTTGCCTGTCGCTTTGGCGGCCCAGGCCCTCGTAGCGGGCATCCACGAAGGCGCGTAGTTCAGCGGCGCGTGCGCGGCTACACGGCGGCGACCGCCGCCTTGCCGGACGCCGGCGCGCTCGCCGCCGTGGCGGGCGCCGACACGATCGATCGCAGCGGCGGGTCGGCGGGCTTGAGCGCATGCAGGTCCGGCCGCGGGCGTTGCAGCTCGGCGATGCCGGCGAAGGCCTGTTCCATGCCCTGCGCGGCGGCCAGCACCTCGCGGTCGCCCCGGAAGCGGCCCACGATCTGCAGGCCGAAGGGCATGCCGTGCCGGTCGCGGCCGCAGGGCAGCGTGAGCGCGGGGTGGGTGGTCAGCGTGATGACATAGGTCAGCGCCAGCCAGCGGTAGTAGTTCTCCTGGGGCCGGCCGTTGATGGCTTGCGCGTACAGCTGGGTCCAGGGGAAGGGCGAGACGGGCGTGGTGGGCGTGAGGATCAGGTCGCAGTCTTCGTAGACGCGCTGGAAGCGCTTGATCAGGCGGGTCTGCTCGGCCTGGGCCCAGGCGCAATCCTTCAGGCTCATCGCAGCGCCCATTTCGAAATTGGCGCGCGGGTTGGGGCCCAGGCTGGCGGGATCTTTTTCATAGGCGTCGCGCATGCCGGCCACGAAGGCTTCCGCGCGCAGGATGTCGAAGCAGCGGTGGGCGTCGCCGAAGTCGATGTCCACCGGATCGCAGGCGGCGAACAGATGCCGCATGGCCGCGATCTTGGCGCGGAAGGCGGCGCGGATGTCGTCGTCGACGTCGCACAGGCCCAGATCCTCGCTGTAGCCAATGCGCAGGCGGCCCAGGTCGGCGGCGGCGGGCGCCAGGAACTGCAGCGGGTCCAGCGGATAGCTGAGCGGATCGCCCGCGTCCGGGCCGGCGCTGGCCGCCATCTGCAGGCAGGCGTCGGCCACGGTGCGGCCCATGGGGCCGACCACGGAGATCGGCGTCCAGCCCAGCAGCTTGCGCACGCTGGGCACCACGCCGGGCGAGGGACGAAAGCCCACCACGCCGCATTTCGCGGCGGGAATGCGCAGCGAGCCGCCGGTATCCGAGCCGGTACAGACGGGCAGCATGTCGCAGGCCAGCGCGGCCGCCGAACCGCCGGAGGAGCCGCCGGCATTCAGATCGGGATTGAAGGGATTGCCGGTGGCGCCCCAGACCGCGTTGCGCGAGTTCGCGCCCGCGCCCATTTCCGGCACGTTGGTCTTGGCGGTGACGATGGCGCCGGCGCGGCGCAGGCGCGCCACCAGGGTCACGTCCTCGGTGGGGATGTGGTCGCGGTATATCGGCGAGCCGTAGGTGGTGAGCAGGCCGGCCGTGGGCTCCAGATCCTTGACGCCCAGGGGCAGGCCGTGCAGCAGGCCCAGCGCCTCGCCGGCCATCACCGCGCGCTCGGCGGCGCGCGCCTCTTGCCGCGCGCGCTCGAAGGCGGTTGCGGTGACGGCGTTGACGTAGGGGTTGACGGCCTCGATGCGAGCGATGCAGGCCTCCAGCAGTTCCACGGGGGAAAGCTGGCGGGCGCCGATCAGGCGCCGCAGCGCCACCGCCGTCAGGCCGACCAGCGAGTCGTCCAGTGCCATGGTTTATTTCCTTCAGTCGAGTTTGATGTTGGCGCGCTGGGCGAGCTCGCGCATCAGCGGCAGTTCTTTCCGGATCAGGGCCTCGCCGGCGGCGCTGTCGGAAAAGGCCGGTTCGAAGCCCTGGGCTTCGAGACTCTTGCGCACGTCCGGCGCTTCGACGACGTTGCGCAGCGCGGCTTCCAGCCGGTTCTTGACGTCCGCGGACAGGCCGCGCGGAGCGGCGAACATCAGCCACGTGTCCATGGCGACCGAGGGATAGCCTTGCTCGGCGAAGGTGGGCACGTCGGGGAGGAACGCCGAACGGCCAGGGGCCGATATGGCGAGCACGCGCACCTTGCCCTGCTTGCTCTGCGGCAGCGCGGCGGCCACCGTGTCGATCGAGAACGGAATCTGGCCGCCGATCAGGTCGGTCATCGCCGGCGAGCTGCCCTTGTAGGGCACGTGCGTCATCTGGATGCCGGCGGCGGCCAGGAAGGCCTCGCCCACGAAATGCGCGGTGGTGCCCGCGCCATAGGAACCGTAGGCCGGCCGTTCGGCGCCGCGCGCCTTGACGTAGGCGATCAGCTCCTTGAGATCCTTGACCGGCACCTGGGGATTGGCCAGCAGCGCAAGCCCGGTGCGGCCGGCGATGCCGATGGGTTCGAAACTCTGCACGGGATCGTAGGGCAGCTTGCTCTGGATCGCCGGATTGACGGTGAAGGTGGTGCCCGACGTCACCAGCAGCGTATAGCCGTCCGGCGCGGCCTTGGCGACGTAGCCGGCGCCGATCGCGGTGCCCGCGCCGGCGCGGTTCTCCACCACGATGGTCTGGCCGAGCTGCTGCCCGAGCTTTTGCGCGATGACGCGGCCCAGCGCGTCCGTGGCGCCGCCAGGCGGGAATGGCACCACCAGCGTGATCGGCCGGCTCGGGTAGGCCGGTTGGGCGTCGGCGGGCGCGGCAAGCGCGAGGGCGCCGGCGAGGGTGGCGCCGAGACCGAGGGTAAGCAGGGCTGTCTTCATGATCGTGCTCGCAGAGGGAGGGGAGGATCCGGCGTAGCCGGGCCTGGGTTGGCCTGCAGGCGGCGGATCCATCGCGTCATTGACCGCTGACATCCTAGGCGCGCGCTCTGTGTTGCAGCAATATGAATTGCTAGAATCATTCATTGCGAAAAACGCAAAATATGCGGGTAAATACTGATGAATGCCCAAGTCCTGCAGGAAATGGCGGTCCGCTACTTTCTGGAAGTCGCTCGCTGCGGCTCGGTCAGCATCGCGGCGGAACGGCTGGACGTGGCGCCGTCCGCCGTCAGCCGGCAGATCGCCCGGCTCGAGCGCGAGCTGGGCACGCTGCTGTTCGAGCGGCGCGCGCGCGGGATGATGCTGAATGCGGCTGGCGAACTGTTGGCCGCGCACGCCAAGCGGGCGCATCAGGACATGGAACGCGTGGCGGGCGAGATCGCCGGCCTGCGCGGATTGCGGCAGGGGCTGGTCAGGATCGCCTGCACCGAGGGCTTCGCGCATGATTTCGTGCCGGGCGCCATCGCGGCCTTCCACGCGCAGCATGCGGGCATCCGGTACACGGTGGACGTCTGCTCGCAGCGCGAGGTGCCGCAGCGCGTGCGCGACGGCACCGTGGATATCGGCATCACGCTCAGCCTGGTCTCGCATCGCGACGTGCGGGTGGAGTGGCGCATGGCGGCGCCGGTGCGGGCGGTGGTGGCCGCCGGCCATCCGCTGGCGCGGCAGGCCGAGTTGTCGCTGGCGCAACTGATGGCCTATCCGCTGGCCGTGCCTCACGCCGAATCCACGCTGCGCCACTTGATCGACATCAGCTGCAGCCGCCAGCAGCTGCAATTCGAGCCGGTGTTTTCCAGCGGCAGCGTCAATGCCCTGGTGGCCTTCGCGGCGGCTGGCGGCGGCGTGGCGTTCTGCGGCGAGCTGGCGATACGCCATCGCCTGCGCTGGAGCCAGGTGGCGGCGGTGCCGCTGCGCGACCGCGAGATGAACGAGCGCCATTTCGAGGTGCAGACGCTGGCCGGACGCGTGCTGCCGGAGGCGGTCAAGGCCTTTGTCGCCAGCCTGCGGCAGCGGCTGGAAGCGGACACCGCGTGGGAAGGCGCGGATCAGGCGTCCGTGTAGCCGTTTCCGGGGCCGGCGATCAAGGCTTCACGCCGGCTCTTCCGCGCGGGCAAGGCCGGCTTCGGAAGCCCGCCGCCGGCCGAGCAGCAAACGCCTGAGCAAAGTCAGATGCGGAAACTCCACCAGCATGCCGATGATGAGCGCGGCGTAGATCAAGGGCTGGCCGGGCAGGGCGGCGATGGTCACCGCCAGCATCAGCGGGGCGTTGCGGGCGGCGATGCTCATCGTGAGCAAGGCGTGGTCGGGATAGGGCAGGCGCGCCAGCCGGCTGATGCCTTCGCCCAGGAAATACGTCAGGACGAAGAACAGGAAAACGGCCAGCAAGATCCAGGCGAACAGGCCGCGATGCTCCAGGATGACCGCGACATGGGCGGCGAAGATCTGCATGACCAGCGCCGCGATCAGCCAGGGCGTCAGTCGGTCCGCGCAGGCAAGCAGGCGTTCGAGGCGCGCCTGGCCGAGCAGCCGGCGCAGGCCGAGATGCGCCAGCACCGCCACGGCGAGGGGGACGAGGAACCAGTGCAGCAGCGTGTCGGCCATGACGCCGGCGCCCACCTCGGCCGCGCTGCGCGTGTAGAGCTGCAGAAAGACGGGGTACAGCAGCAGCTGCATGACGATGTTGACGGGGATCAGCGCCGCGCCCAGCGCCACGTTGCCGTGGGCCAGCCGCGTGAAGCCGAGGAACCAGTCGGTGCAGGGCGCCATGAAGTAGATCATCAGCCCGGTCATGAACAGCGGCTGGGACGGCAGCGCGACGGACGCGATGATGTGCCCGATGGCGGGGACCAGCAGGTAGTTGGTCCCCACGATCAGCGCCATGACCCTTGCGTTGCCCCGCAGGCGCGCCAGGGCGTCGAAGCGCGCGCCGAAGAAGAGCAGGCCCACCAGGGCGAGCAGCGTGCGATCGACCTGGTCGCCCAGGGCGGCGCCGGCCTCGGGCCAGGCATGGCCGACGAGCGCGCCGGCGAGAATGGCGCCGGCCAGCAGCAGCGAAATCCATCCCGAACGCAGCAGGCGCGCGAACGCCATCAGCATTCGCAGCCCTCGCAGCATTCGCTATTGCCGAAGGGGCCCCAGGCGCCGCCGGGGGATTGCAGCGCGCCGATGTCCTTGTCCAGGCATTGGGCGATGCCCTGCGCGATCATGGCGAAGCGCTGGCGGAACTTGTAGATGAAGCAATAGATGCGCTGGTCGTGCCGCACTTGCGGGCCGACCAGGAACAGGCCGGGCGTGATGGTGGATTCGTCGGCTTCCGTCAGCAGCACCCGGCCATCGTCGTCCCAGGCCCACAGGCCCGCGATCTGCCGCGCGCCACCGCCCTTGGCGAAGCCGGTGCCCAGTATCGGCGCCTGTCGCTCATCCCAGTAGCGGCCATCGCCCGCGTGGATGCGGAAGCCGCCTTTATCGTGCCGCGTCACGCCGATCACATCGACGCCAAAGACGATCTCCAGCCGGCCGCTGTCGGCCGCCTCGTAGAGCCGCTGCCGGCTGTAGGGCGACAGCGACAGGCTGGGATCGTGGGAGGCCTGTTGATCCCATGTGGATTTGCGGACCAGCAGCCGGACCTCGCGACCCAGCCTGGCCAGGTTGATGGCCGCGTCCACGCCGCTTTCATAACCGCCGATCACGGTATAGCGGCGGGCATCGAAGTGGTTCCAATCGGCCACCAGCGCATAGTGCGGGCACCATGCGGCGCCGGCAAAGGGCGTCAGATCGGGAAACTGGAATTCGCCGGTCGCCCAGATCAGGAAGCCGGCCCGCAGCGTGCCCTTCGGCGTATCGAGCAGGAAGCCGCCGCCCGGGACGGGGTGGACGGCCGCGATCTTGCAATAGCTGGCGACCGGCAGCGCATGCCCCTGGGCGACGAAGGCCAGATAGTCGGCGTACTGGGCGCCGCTCGGGTGCTCGGCGCCGCTGTGGATCGCGGGCGAACTCGGTTCGTTGACGGCGTTCAGGTCCGCCAGCCCGAAGGGATTGCTGTGAAAGGATGGCGTGATGAAGCGCGTTTGCGCGGGCCAGCGCCGGAACGACTCGCCGATCCTGCCGGCCTCGAACACGCCGAAGTTCAGTCCCGGCACTTTTTGCAGCGCCAGCGCCATGCCGATGCCGGCCGCGCCGGCGCCGACGATGGCCACGTCCAGGTCACGCATCAGGCGTTCCGGTTCCTGGCGCCGCCCTGGCGGGCCTTGAAGCGTGGATTGGATTTGCAGATGACGTAGATCCGGCCGCGACGGCGCACGACCTGGCAGTCGCGGTGGCGGGTCTTGGCATCCTTCAACGAGGACAGCACTTTCATGAGGGGCTCCTTTTTGTTCGGGTCAGGGAAAACGGACTACAGGATGGCTTCATGAAATGTGTGTTCCGGGCCGTCGGCCAGGCGGGCATTCGTTTGTATGATTAATGTTATAACATATCAAATTATGGCCGAGGCAGATATCGGGAGCAAGCAGCGATGATTCCCCAGGCGTTTGAACAGTGGCGGCATTGCATCGTCGTCGACTGCGGCCTGGCCCTGAGCCAGGCTTATGTGTCGGAGCGTATTGCCGCGTGGCGCGATGGCGGCAGCGTGGAGACCGCCCGGTTCCGGCGCCTCTATGGAGACGAACACTGGCGTTCGGTACTTGGTTGGTTCGAACGCGCGGCCCGTGAGCTGGGCCATGACGTTGCCGGGCCGTGACGGGCTATCCGGCCGGGCCGTTCAACCGCCCGTCCCGAACGTCACCACATCCTCCGACCGTCGTCCCAGCGCGGACAGCAGGCCGTCCAGCGCCGCGCGTTCCGCTACGCCCGCCTTGGCGGCATAGGTCGCACGCCCCTGGAACTTCGCGCCGCGCGGGTTCAGGCTGCCCTGGCCGCTGACGTCCAGCAAGCCGCTTTCCGTGCTCAAGGCCAGCGCGGCGCCGGACTTGCCATCGCCCTGCAGACGCAACACGTAGCTGCCCACCGGATTGACCGGCGCCAGCGCGGTGGCGGCGTCGCGCCAGCGCAGTTCGGCCAATGGCCCGGCGGGCAGGCGGCCGCCCAGCGGTAGCGTTTGCCACCTGAGTTCCAGCGTGCCTTGCGGCGCCAGCGTGTTCCAGGGCGCGCCCAGCGCCGACAGCGCGGCGGCCGGCGCGCGCAGTGATTGCGCCGACAGCGTGGCGCCGGTCCAGCCGGGGCTCAGCCGCAACGGGCCTTGCAGCCAGGGATGGCGCAGTTCCATTTCCAGCGTGCGCCAATGCCATTGCCATTGCAGGGCCTGCGGCAGCATGCGGCGCGCGCCGGGCGGGCCCAGCGCGATCCAGGCGCTGCCGTTCCAGATGGTGCCGCCGGCGTCGGCCAGGCTGACGATGCCGCCTTGCGGCGCGGCCAGCAGCAGCCAGCGGGCGGGAGGCGCGGCCAGGGCCGCCAGCGGCGCGGCGGCGGAGCAGGCCAGGGCCAGGAGCAGGCCGCGCCGGGAAGGGCGGGGCAAGGCCATCAGGATGCCTGTCCGGCGGCGGGCGCGAGCGTGACGCGGCCGTTGACCAGGCCCGGCAGCGGACGGCCGTGAGGATTGGCGGCGCGCTCCAGTTCCGCGCCGGCCACCGTCAGGCCCCAGTCGCGGCTGGCGCCGTCGAGCCAGTTCATCAGCACCGATGATGGCGCCTGGCGCACGTTCAGGACCAGCGCCGGGGATTTGCCTTCGGCCGGTTCCAGCTTCCATTGCTCGGCCGACAGGCCCGCGCGTGTCAGGCTGGCGGCCAGTTCCTCGGCGGCCGGCATGGCGCTGGAGGCGGCGGGCGCGCGACGGCGCAACAGGTCGGCCTGGGCGGTCAGGTCGGCCACCTGCGCGGCCTGGGCGCGCAGCTTCGGCAGTTCGTCGCGGTATTGATTCAGCGTTTTCAACGGCGGTTCGATCAGCAGCGTCCAGGCCAGCGCGGCGCCCAGCACGGCGCCGGCGCACAGGACCAGGCGGCGTTCGCGCGGCGCCAGCGCCTGCCAGCGTTGGCGGGCGCGGTTGGCGGCGGGGGCGTAGCGTTGCTGGCTGGCGCGCCAGGATGCGTGGAGTTTTTCGATGAGGTTCATGGTTGGGCCGGCGTGATGCGCCAGGTGGCGTCCTTGTCGCCGCGTTCGAGTTTCAGGCCCAGCGCGGCGGCCTGTTGCACCAGCGCGGGCGTTTCGGCCACGCGCTGCGCCTGTTCGCCGGCATCGGCCAGGGTCAGCGTGAGGGCGTGGTCGGCGTAGGACAGGCGCGCGACGCGGTCGGCAGTGAAGGGCATGGCCTGGGCCGTGGCGCGCGCCAGCGGCAGGAAGTCGCCGGCCGACGACGAGCCTTGCCTGGCGAGCAGCGCGTCCAGTTCCTGGCGCGCCTGGCGCGCGGCATCCAGCACCACGGGCAGCTTGGGGTAGGCCTTTTGCACTTGCTCGCGCATCTGTGTCTGCAATGAGCGGGCCTCGCCGCGCAGCTGCGCGGCATACAGGTTCAGGCCGCCCAGCCAGATCGCGCAAGCGATCGCGGTCCAGCGCCAGAGCGGCCGCCAGCGCGAGACGCGGGTCGGCGCCCATTGCGGCGTGGCCAGCGACCAGGACGGCGCGGCGGCCTGCCAGCGCGGATCGCCGGGTTCACGCAGCGGGGCGTCGGCCACGGGTTCCAGTGTCTGCGGCGCGATCAGCGAGCGCACGCGCAGCCCATGTTCGCCCAGCAGCGCCCAGGCGCGCCGTAGCGGCTCGCGCGGCGTCCAGGCCAGCGCCACGCTGCCATCGGCCGAGCGCGGGCCGTGGCCGATGGCCAGGTCGTCCATGTCGCCCAGGATCATGGGTTCCAGCACGCTGCGCACGGCGGCGGCCTGGCGCGCCTTGGGCAGGGCGGGGATCTGCAGCGAGGACGCGATCACGTCCTCGGGATGCAGCACCGCCTCGCAGGCCGGTTGCGCATAGGCCTGGCCGAGCGCGCGCAGCGCCAGCTCGCCCTGCCGCGCGCAACGGCCGCGCCGGTCAAACCAGGCATAGGGCAGCGGCGTGTCCGCGCCCAGCGTGGCCAAGGGGGGAAGGGCGATGCGTAAGGTGTTCTTCAATTGTCTTCTCTCATCCAGACGGTCGCGGGCGCCGCGCCTGGCGTCGCGCGCAGCAGCGCCTGCGCGGTGAGGCGGGCGCGTTCGTAGACCACCACGCCGCGCGCCATGAACCAGCCGCTGGCGGTGACGACGGCGGGCGGCGTGCCCTTGAAGCCGGCCCCCGCCAGGCGGTTGGCGAAGTCGCCGCTATTGTTGAAGGCGTTGCCCCGGTCGCGCTCGCCGGCGATGGCGCGGGCCTGGCTGATCGACAGGCCAGGCGCCAGCGCGGCGATGACTTCGGGCGGGGCGGTGTTGACGTTGACCTGCGTGTTGGCGGGCAGCAGCGTCATGGTGCGTTGCAGTTCGTCGCGCACGGCGGGATCCAGGCCCAGCGCGGCGCCCAGTTCCTGCACGCCGCGCGGCAGCGGCGCGCGGGCGGGCGGCTGCGCTGCGGAGGGCGGCGCTTCGGCGGGCTGCGCCGACGGCTGGCCCATGGCCACGATGTCGATGATGCGCGGCGCCAGCGTGTCCGGCAGGCGCAGCAGGCCCAGCAGCCGCAGCAGCACCTGTTCCTCGGCAGGCTGCGGCACGCCGGCGCGCGCCAGGTTGTACAGGTTGTACTTGCCCTGTTCGTCCTCCAGCCCGCCGGAGAACACGGCCACGCGCTCGTCGCCGGGACGCTCGATGCGCGTGTCCAGGATGGGGGTGGCCCAGATCTGGTCCTTGCGCGTGACCGCCTCGCGCTTGCCGTGGTCGCGCACCACCAGCCGCGCCCAATCGATGCCGCCGGCCAGCAGCATGCGGGCCTGCAGGCGTGACT
>NZ_JAGTJY010000153.1:0-15349 GCF_018195695.1 Achromobacter sp. Marseille-Q0513
GCTGAATTTCACGCTGTCGGACATGCGCATCGAAGGCGTGACCCGCTATGGCGCCGACACGCTGCGGCCGCTCTACCAGGGCCTGCTGGGCAAGACGATCACCGTGGCCGACGCCTTCAAGGTGGCCAACGACATCGAGCTGCGCTACCGCAACGACGGCTACGTCACCACCCGCGTCATCGTGCCGGAACAGACCATCGATGACGGCCGCTTCCGCATCCTGGTGGTCGAGGGCTATATCGCCGAGGTCAAGTACGACGGCGATATCGGCCCGGCGCAGGCCGCGGTCGAGAAGCTGGTGCGGCGCCTGCGCGGCGTGCGCCCCATCAACCTGGCCGAAGTCGAGCGCCAGCTGCTGCTGGCCAACGACCTGAACGGCCTGACCGTGCGCGCCTCGCTGGAGGCCTCGCCCACAGAAATGGGCGGCTCGGTGCTGGTGGTACGCAGCGAGCGCAAGCCGGTCGACGCGCGCCTGGGCTTCGACAACCGCGCCTCGCCCTATCTGGGCTGGAGCGAAATGACCAGCCAGGTCACGATCAACTCGTTCGGCGGACGCGCCGACAGCCTGACGCTGACCGGTCGCCTGGGCTTTCCGGCCTACCGCAGCAAGGCCATCGGCGCCAACTACGACATGCTGGTGAGCGACAGCGGCATGACCCTGGGCCTGGCCGCCAGCTACGCCAAGAGCGAGCCCGGCCGCGACCTGGCGCTGCTGAACGTCGCCAGCGACGTGCAGGCCTACTCGGCCACCCTCACCTATCCGCTGATCCGCTCGCGCCTGGAGAACCTGCGCGCCTTCGGCATGCTGGACGTGCGCAACGTCGCCACCGACATCACCGACGCGCCGTTCACGCGCGACCGCCTGCGCGTGCTGCGCCTGGGCCTGAGCTACGACCGCACCGACAGCTGGAACGGCATCACCGCCGTGCGCGGCACCGTGCACCAGGGCCTGGACGCCATGGGCTCCTCGCGCGAGGGGTCCGATCTGGCGTCGCGCGCCAAGGGCCGCCCCGACTTCCTGAAGTTCACCGCCGAGCTGACCCGCCTGCAGCAGCTGTCCGAGCGCTTCAGCCTGGTGGCGACCTTCGCCGGCCAGTACAGCGCCAGCCCGCTGCTGGCCAGCGAGGAATTCGCGCTGGGCGGGCCCAACTTCGGCCGCGGCTACGACGACGGCGAGATGTCCGCCGATTCCGGCGTGGCCGCCGCGCTGGAACTGCGCTACGCCGTGTCTTCCGACCGCTTCCTGCCGCAGGGCGCGCACGTCTACACCTTCGTGGACGGCGGCCATATCTGGTCGCGCGCCGCCAGCGCGCAGCTGACGCGCGCCAAGCTTTCCTCCTACGGCGCGGGCATGCGCGCCAACCTGTCCAAGAACCTGTACGCCACCGTCGAAGTGGCCAAGCCCATGTGTTCCGACGTCCTGGCCCAGGGCAACAAAAATCCCCGCGTGTTCTTCAGCCTCTCGGCCCAGTACTAATCCGCGACAGAAAAGCGACCGACCATGAATCGTCAATCCCGCAGCCTCGCCCAACCCGCCCGCCGTCCGTCCCTGAAGAAGACCCCGCCCCTGCCCGCGCTCAGCACGCTGGCCATGGTGATCGGCTCCCTGGTCTCGGGCGCCGCGCATGCCAACCCCACCGGCGGCAACGTGGTGGCGGGTTCCGCCACCATCAACAATCGCGGCAACGGCACGCTGGACATCAACCAGTCGAGTGGCAAGGCCATCATCAACTGGAAAGAATTCAGCATCGGCGCCAACGAGACGGTCAACTTCCGCCAGCCGGGCAGCAACAGCGTCACGCTGAACCGCGTGGTCGGCAATGACCCCTCGGCCATCTTCGGCCGGCTCAACGCCAACGGCACGGTGATGCTGGTCAACCCGAACGGCGTGGTGTTCGGCAAGGGCGCGCGCGTGGACGTGGGCGGCCTGGTCGCCACCACCGCCAACATCAGCGACCGGGACTTCCTGGCCGGCAAGTACAAGTTCGATCAGGCCTCGCCCAAGGCGGGCGCCATGATCGTCAACGAAGGCACGATCAGCATCAAGGACAGCGGCCTGGCGGCGCTGGTGGCGCCGGCGGTGCGCAACTCGGGCGTGATCGAGGCCAAGCTGGGCCGCGTGGCCCTGGCCGGCGCCAAGACCGTCACGGTCGACTTCCACGGCGACGGCCTGCTGAGCTTCGACGCCACGTCCACCGTCAATGAACTGCCCAAGGACGCCAACGGCAAGCCGGTGGCGGCGCTGGTCGCCAACAGCGGCGAGATCCGCGCCGACGGCGGCACCGTGCTGATGACGGCGCGCGCCGTCAAGGGCGTGATCGACAACGTCGTCAACACCGACGGCATCGTCAGCGCCAGGGCCGTGGGCACGAAGAACGGCAAGATCGTCCTGTCCGGCGGCGATGCCGGCACGGTCAGGATCGCCGGCACCGTCGACGCCACGGGCGCCGGCGCGGGCGAGCGCGGCGGCAAGGTCGTCGCGACCGGCGAACACGTGGACGTGGCGCGCGGCGCTGCCATCGACGTGTCGGGCGCGGCCGGCGGCGGCGAGATCGCGCTGGGCAGCCTGGGCGTGGCCCCCGACGACGGCTCGGCGGCGTTCAGCGGCAAGTCGTCCACCGTCAAGGTGGCGGCCGGCGCCACGCTCAAGGCCGACGCGCTGGTCAACGGCAAGGGCGGCAACGTCACGATGTGGTCCAACGAGGCCACCGCCTTCGCCGGCAGCCTGTCGGCGCGCGGCGGCAAGGACGGCGGCGACGGCGGCTTCGCCGAAGTCTCCAGCAAGAAGAACATCGGCCTGACCGGCTCGGCCGACCTGCGCGCGCCCAAGGGCAAGACCGGCCTGCTGCTGATCGACCCGACCGACCTGCGCATCGTCGATTCCGCCAACGGCACCGGCTCGCAGGACGGCAACGCGGCCGACGGCACCGTCAACGGCGGCGATGCCAACACGGCCAACAACACCGTGTCGCGCGGCCTGCTGGAAAGCCTGGCCGGCACCACCAACATCAAGCTGGAAGCCACCGGCCAGATCACGGTCGCGGACATGGCCGCGATCAACCTGAAGACCACGGCCGGTCACAGCTTCACGATGCGCTCGACCCAGACGGGCGGCATCCGCTTCGAGAATTCGAATACCGAGATCAGCACCCAGGGCGGCTCCATCACGCTGGAGGCGCTGGGCGTGGGCAGCACGCTGGACAATATCGGCAAGCTGACCAGCCGAGGCGGCGCGATCACGCTGAACGCCACCGGCGACATCAACCTGGCCAACCTGATCGATGCCGGCGGCGGCGCCGCCGTGGTCCGCACCAGCGCCGGCTCGATCCGCAACACCGGCGGCGCCAACCAGGTCGTGGCCGGCAACACCGTCAAGCTGGACGCCAGCGGCGGCAACATCGGCGACGCGGCCGGCGCCGTCAACACCCGCAGCGCCCAGCTGTCGCTGGCGACCGGCGGCAACCTGGTCGTGGCCAATGACCAGGCGCTGACCTCGCTGGACATCACCAGCCGCCACGCCAAGCCGGGCATCAACCACAGCTTCCAGATCACCTCGCAGGGGCTGGATTTCTCGTTGCAGGACAACGGCGGCTATCAGCTGAACACGGTGACGCAGCCTGGCCTGAACTTCTCGTTCACCGGCGACCGCAGCATCACCGTGGGCGCCATCGAGCTCGGCGCCGGCGCGCTGGCGCTGAAGTCGACGGCCGGCCACATCCTCGGCACGCCCGCCTCGCAGCTCAACGCCGGCAGCATCTCGCTCGCCGCCCTGGGCAGCGACGGCAAGAACGGCGCGATCGGCTCGTCGACCCAGGCGCTGAACACGCAGAGCACCGCGCTGACGGCCGCCAGCGGCAGCGGCGGCATCTACCTGAACAACGCCGGCCCGACGACCCTGAAGGCGATCGAGACCACCGGCGAACTGGTCGCGCAGACCACCGGCCACCTGACGCTTGGCGCCATCAAGGCCGGCACGTCCGCCACGCTGGTCTCGACCTACGGCAACATCCTGGATGACGGCGCCGATGCCACCATCGTGTCCGCGCCCTCGCTGACGCTGTCGGCGCTGAGCGGCACCATCGGCACCGGCGCGCGCCGCCTGCAGACCAACGCCAGCACGCTGTCCGCCAAATCCAGCGCGGGCGTGTACCTGGACAGCGCCAGCAACAACCTGACCATTACCGAGGCGCAGGCGAACAACGCCGCGATCGAGATCAGCGGCGCGGGCAGCGTCTCGGCCAACAGCGTCAGTTCCGGCGGCGGCGCCATCAACCTGACCGGCAACGGCATCGCCACCGGCCAGGTCAATGCCGGCGCCGGCAACGTCACCCTGACCGCGCGTGCCGGCAGCATCACCGGCACGGACGCCTCGCTGATCACCGGCAACGTCGTCACCCTGCTGGCCCCGACCAACAGCTTCGCCTATACCGTGGGCCAGATGGGCACCTACCTGCGCACGGCGGCGGGTGAGCTGCGCGCCCAGGGCGGCAGCATCTACATCAACCAGGCCACGGGCTCGGTGCTGCTGAACGACCTGAAGGCCAGCAGCGGCATCTACGTCACCGGCGCGGCCAACCTGACCGCCAACATGCTGAACGCCGGCAACGGCGCGCTCTCGCTCAATGCCATCGGCGGCAGCATCCTGCGCGCCAATGCCAACAGCGCGCTGGCGGGCGCCAACATCCAGCTGCTGGCGCAGCAGGGCGTGGGTACGGCCAGCGATCCGATCAAGACGGCCGCCACCGGCCTGACCCTGACCAGCGGCGGCGACATCTATGTCGACAACCCGGGCAAGACGCTGAGCTTCCTGACGGTCATCAACACGCACGCCGACCCCAGCCGTCGCAACACGCTGCAGATCACCGCGCCGTTCCTGAAATTCAACGTCATCGACGACCTGGGCACCGCCTATGAGCTGAAGCAGGTCTACAGCTCGCTGCTGGGACAGTTCACGTTCAGCGGCGACCAGAGCCTGAAGCTGGGCGACATCCGCGCCACCGGTGGCGTCACGCTGACCTCGACCCTGGGCAGCATCCTGGACGACGGTATCGCCGATACCCGCGTCACCGCCCCCACCGTCACGCTGCGGGCCAACCAGGATATCGGCACCAGCGGCAACCGTGTCCTGGTCAACGCGACCGACCTGACGCTGGATACGCGCGGCAACCTCTACGCGACCAGCATCTCCGACCTCGATTCGCTGACGCTGAACGCGCGCCACAAGGACGAGAACGATCGCTACACGCTGAGCGTGCGAGCGCCGTCGCTGCTGTTCAACATCACCGATGATGTCGGCGGCCACACCATCCACGAAGTCCGCGACAGCAACGCGCTGCGCTTCACCTTCACCGGCGACCGCGACATCACCGTCGGCAGCATCGATGCCGGCAGCAATGGCACCATCACCCTGAACGCCGCCGGCAACCTGCGCGACGACAACGACAAGCAGACCCGGCTGCTGGCCAACTCGGTCTACCTGAACGCCGGCAAGGCGGTTGGCGCCGCCGGCAACGGCCACCTGGACATCCTGACCAGCGATCTTGGCGGCTCGGCGGGCGATGGCGGTTTCTACGTCCAGCTGCCGCATGCGGCCGGCGTCAGCAACTACACCAGCCTGATCACGCTGGGCCAGATCTCGGCCACCGGCACCGTGCAGATCGATGCGCGGCAGGGCGACCTGCTGCTGTCCAGCCAGATCCGCTCCACCCAGGGCAACGTCGCGCTGAACGCGGCCAACGGCTCCATCCTCAGTAACGGCAACGGCAGCGTGAGCGCCGGCGGCAACGACATCCTGCTGACGGCCGCGGGCTCGATCGGCGGCAAGTACCAGGGCAACGTCGTCTATGTCGGCGTTGGCGCCCTGGACACGGGCATGGGACCCGGCCCGGACGTCGTCAAGGTCCAGGCCATCGCCGGCACCGACATCTATCTGGATGGCGGCGGCAGCAGCATCTCGCTGGCGCGCCTGGACGCGGCGGCGGGCCTGATCGACTACACCCAATATGCCGGCACGACCACGGTCGGCAGCGTGCGGGCCGGCACCACGGCCACCCTGAACAACTTCGGCGGCTCGATCCTGGACGACGGCGATGCCTCGACCCTGATCCGCGCCGGCAGCATCAGCCTGATGTCGGGCGACGCCATCGGCGCCCCCGGCGCCGCGCTCACCCTGCAGGCGCCCGACGTCAGCCTGAGCAGCGTCGGCGGCATCGCCATCGACAGCACGGTCGGCCTCTCGCGCCTGAACATCACGCGCAACGGCGACACCAGCGCCAGCTATGCGATCACGGCGCCCAACCTGACGGCCTTCACGCTGACCGATGACGCCAGCGGCATCCGCCTGCAGAACATCGGCAGCGCCACCAACCTGGACTTCGGTTTCACGTCCAACGGCAGGAGCCTGCTGGTCGGCAACATCGACACGGGCGCCAACGGCAAGGTCAGCCTGAGCAGCGACCAGAGCATCGTCAACGACGACCCCGCCAACCGCGGCGTCATCCGCGCCGGGACGGTGGCGCTGAGCTCGGGCTGGAACGGCAACATCGGCGCGGCCGGCACGGGCGGCGCGATCGCCCTGTCCGGCACGTCGGCGCTCGCTCTCACGGCGGTCAACAATATCTACGTCGCCAGCGACACGGTCCTGCGCAGCCTGTCCATCGACAGCCAGAAGACCATGGGCAGCAGCGTCTTCGACATCACGGGCGGCGCCGGCCAGACCATCCGCATCAGCGACAACGGCACCACGCAATACCTGGAGCAGATCACCGGCGGACTGACCGACTTCAGCTTCAGCGGCCGCAGGAACATCCAGGTCGGCGCCATCACCGCCACCAACTCGGTCACCCTGAAAACCCTGGGCGGCGGAGTCAATTCCGGCATCACCAGCGACGCCGGCACGGGCCGCATCACGTCCAACACGGTCACGCTGTCGACCCTGGGTTACGACAGCGTTGGCGCCCGCAACGCCAATACCGGCGCCATCGGCTCCAGCGGCCAGGCATTGCGCGTCAGCGCCAGCAACCTGGCGATCAGCAACAACGGCAACATCTATCTGAACAACGGCGGCCAGGCGCTGAACAGCCTGAACCTGAACCTGACGCACCGCGACTCCTACAACCTCACCAATTTCGCCCCCAACACCTATTCGTTCGGCGGCATGGGGGGCCAGTCGCTGACCATGTCCGGCACGGTCAATCTGACGATCGGCGCCAACATGAGCGGCGCGGCGCTGACCATCGACACCGATACCGCCATCACGGCCAACGCCATCAATACCGGCACGGGCTCGGTGTCGCTGACGTCGCGGTACGCCAACAACGATCTGGCGCCGACCATCGGCGGCTCGGGTCTGATCACCGGCAACAGCGTCAGCCTCAGCGCGTTGGGCATGAACGGCAGCGTATCGGCGCAGACCAACGCCGCCAATCTGTCGATCGCCTCGGCCGGCAACGTGGCCGTCAACAACAGCCGGCAGCTGGACTCGCTGTCGCTGACGGCCAACCACCGCAGCAGCAGCGGCGCCACCGTCAACACGTACAACGTCACCGCCAGCGGCTTGAACGCCTTCACGCTGGTCGATTCGGTCGACGCCAAGGGACTGACGCTCAACGACATCCGCACCGCCGGCAACCTTGCGCTGACGGTCGCGTCGGACCGCTCGCTGACGGTCAACAACGTCGTCACCGGCGCGGGCGGCTCGGTCACGCTCACCACCAATGGCACCATCTACGGCAACAGCGCCAGCCCCAGCGCCCCCAACATCACGACCGGCGGACTGACGCTCAATGCCAGCTCGGTCACCGGCACCTACAACACCCCCCAGCCGCTGTACGTCAGCGTCGACACGCTGTCGTCGAACGTGCAGCGCAACCTGGCGCTGTCGAACAACAAGACCCTGACGCTGCTGAACAACAGCGCTGGCAGCTCGGCGCAGATCAGCGCGACCAGCGGCTCGATCCTGCAGGGCGCCGGCAGCTTCGTCAGCCCGATCCTGGTCTTGAGCGCCGCGCAGTCCATCGGCGCCGCCGGCAACGCGGTGCTGACCGACACGCGCCAGCTGATCACGCAGACCGGCAAGGACCTGTACCTCAACAACGCCAGCGACCTGTTCTCGCTGAACATCACCGCCAATCACGCCAACGGCGCCCTGGACAATGTGCTGCAGGTCGCGTCCCAGGGCCTGACGTTCAACGTCACCGATGCCGGCGCCTACCGGGTCGCCAACGTCAGCGATGCCACCGGCCTGCACTTCTCGTTCTCCGGCGACCGCACGATCTACGTCGGCAACGTCGATACCGGCCCCGCGCACAACGTGCTGCTCAGCGCCACCGGCATCAACAGCAATATCTACAACCTGTCGCCCGCCTCGCACATCACCGGCGACACCATCGCGCTGAGCGCCGGCGGCCAGATCGGCGCGGCCCCCGGCGGCAGCGCCTCGTCGATCCACACCACGACCAGCGAGCTTGCGCTCACGGCGGGCAGCCACATCTATGTGGACAACGACCGCGACCTGGCCAGCCTGTCGCTGACCGCCACCGGCTCGTCGCCCGCCACCTACAAGATCCTGTCGAACGAATTGCTGTTCGACGTGGCCCACGACGGCAGCCGCCTGCTGGTCAACCAGATCCGCGACAACACCGGCCTGAACCTCACGCTGACCAGCGATGTCGGCCAGGACATCGGCAGCATCGACACGCAGGCGACCGGCGCCGTCCGCCTGATCAGCAACGGCAGCATCCTGGGCAACGCCGACGACAGCCAGCGCATCACCGCCGGCCGGGTCGATCTCGTCACCCGCGGCGCCTCGGGCGCCATCGGCGCCGTCGGCCGCGAGATCAACCTGTCCGCGCCGGTGCTCAGCGTCGAGAACATCGGCGACGTCTACATCGACTCGGACACGCACATCGACGCGCTGTCGCTGAACGCCAAGGGCAACAATGCGCGCAGCTACCTGATCCAGTCGCCGGCGCGCGGCGGCGGCAACATGGTGTTCCAGGCATCGGATGCCGGCAGCGGCAGCAGCGCCGGCCTGGTGCTGACCAATGTGCAGGATGCCGGCGGCCTGAACCTGAACGTCAGCAGCGACCGCAGCATCACCGTCGGCCAGATCAACGCGGGCTACGACAACGTCGTGCTGACGTCGCGCGCGGGCTCGCTGCTGGGCGACGGCAACAGCAGCACCAAGATCGACGCCGCATCCCTGTCGCTGCAGGCCGAAGGCTCCATCGGCGCGCCGGGCAACGGCAACGCCATCGACACCCGCGTCAGCACGCTGAAGGGCAATGCCAACACGGGCGGCGCCTACATCACGGTGGAAGGCAACACCTCCCTGCCGAACCTGTCGGCGGCCGGCGCCAGCTCCATCAGCAATACGGTCGGTGACATCGAGCTGGGTTCGGTCGACGTCAAGGGCAACGCCTTCACCGTCAACAACACCGGCGGCTCCATCCTGAGCGGCACGATCGCCAACGCCACCACCGTCAACCTGACGGCGAACGGCTCGATCGGCAACCAGAGCGCCATCCGGACCATAGCCCAGAACAACGGCACCACCACGGTCACGCTCAGCGCCGTCAAGACCGACCGGGCCGACGGCAGCATCGCGCTGAGCGAAACCTATGGCCTGCAGGCCGCGTCGGTGTCCGCCAGCGGCGGTATCAACCTGACGGCCGACACCGCCAGCAACGGCCGCGACCTGACGGTGGGCACCATCACGTCCGCCAACGGCGCGGTCACGCTGTCGACGCAGCGCGGCAACATCGTCGGCATCGACAACAACAACCGGGTCACCGGCGACAGCGTCAGCCTGACGGCCAACTATGGCACGGGCAGCCAGATCGGCACCTCGGGCGTCCGCCTGCATCTGAACACCCAGAAGCTGAACCTGGCCACGCCGGGCAGCATCTATGTCGACAACATCGCCGACCTGAGCGACCTGACCATCAACCGCTACAACGCCCAGGGCATCAACCTGGGCAGCGCCGGCGCCCTGTCCATCGGCGCGCAGAACCTGACGTTCGTCGGCTCCGACAGCGGCAATATCACCACGCTGACCACGGTGCGCGACACCACCGGCCTGAACTTCACCTACCAGGCCGTCGGCGCGATCAGGCTGGACAACATCGACGTCACGCAGAACGGCTCGGTGTCCCTGTCGACCACCCCGTACCGCAGCATCGGCGGCTCCATCCAGGGCGTGAACGGATCCTCCAAGATCGTCGCCGGCGACCTGGCGCTGTCCACCTCGTCGGGCGACACGCCCAACGCCATCGGCTCGGCCGGCAACGCCCTGAACACCCAGGTCAAGAACATTTCCGCCAACGCCTCCGGCGGCATCTGGCTGAAACAGGACGGCTCGATCAACCTGGGCAATCTGCGGGCGGGCGGCGATCTGTCGGTCACCACCATCAACGGTGACATCCTGATCGGCGCGGTGAGCTACGGCAGCACCAGCACCCTGACCCTGAATGCCCAGGCCGGCAGCATCCTGTCCGGCGGCGGCACGCTCTCGGGCTCGGGCAGCGGCGCCATCACGCTGACCGCGCGCGACGGCATCGGCACCCGCGACGCGGCGATCAAGGTCGCCGTGCCCAACAGCCCCCTGTCCGCCACCGTCACCGGCAACGGCTCGCTCTACCTGGACAGCACCAGCAGCCTGCAGGGCGGCCTGACGACCTCGGTCAACAATGGCGAGACGCGCATCACGTCGGCCGGCAACATCAAGCTGACCAGCGTGACCTCGGGCACCGACGCGGCCGGCAACGACATTTCCGTCAAGACCACGACGGGCAACATCACGGTCAAGAACGTGCAGGCCGGCGCCACCCAGGGCCAGGTCACGCTCAACGCCGAGAACGGCTCGATCCTGGCCGACAGCGCCGGCGGCACCATCAAGGCCTACGGCGTGGCCCTGAACGGCAGCAACGGCATCGGCGCCAGCAACGGCCGCATCAACGCGACCGGCCAGCGCGTCGAAGCCGCCACCAACGGCGCCATGTATCTGGCGGCGGACAACAACGCCGTCTACTCGTACCTGTCGGGCAACGTCATCGACATCCTCGCCGCCGGCAACCTGCAGATCGCCAATGCCGTCGCCGCCAATGGCAACGGCACCATCAAGGTCGTCGGCAACGGCGCCAACAGCCAGCTGGTCGCGGGCAACATCAACGCCGGCGCCGGCAGCGTGAACCTCGACTTCAGCAAGGCCGGCAGCAGCATCGTCGACGACCGCGAGGAATCCACCCGCATCATCGGCGACAGCGTCACGCTCAAGGCCGCCGCGGGCCTGGGCGGCGCGGCCGGCTCCGCCGACAACATCCAGACCACCGCCGCCACCCTCACGGCCCAGGTCACCGGCAACGGCGCGATCTACCTGGACGACAACCGCGCGGCCGGCACCACGCTGGCCTCGATCAACACCCAGAACGGCGCCATCGGCATCACCACGGCCGGCCCCACGCGGGTCAACAGCGCCGTCAGCAACACCAGCTCGGCGGCCAACGGCATCTCGATCGCCACCAGCAACGGCGACCTGACGGTCAACGTCGTCAACGCCCAGCAGGGCGGCGATGTCGTCCTGAAGGCGGCCGGCTCCATCCTGGGCGCCGCGTCGACCAACCTGGTCACCGGCAACGGCCTGACGGCCATCGCCGGCGGCAGCATCGGCTCGGCCACGAATCTGACCAGCGGCACGGGCGGCATCGCCCTGCGCACCGATGTCGGATCGCTGGACACGCTGTCCACCGCCGCCGACGGCGCCGTCATCGTGCTCAACAACGCGGGCAGCCGCAGCCTCACGGTGAACAACGGCAACGTCAAGCAGACGGGCGCGAACAGCTCCGCCTACCTCACGACGGCCGGCAACCTGGACGCCAGCGCGGGCATGAGCGGCACGGCGGACAACCTGCTGCTGTCCGCGGGCGGCAAGCTGATGGTGGCCGCCGCCGGCGTTCAGGCCAACAACAGCGTCACCCTGATCGGCACGCAGGACGTGCTCGCCGCCGGCGCCACGCCGCGCACGATCAAGGTCAAGACCGGCACGCTGACGTTCGCCAGCGGCGCGATCGGCGGCAACACCACCCTGACGACCGAAGTCGGCAGGGTCTATGCCAGCCTGACCGGCCCGTTCGCGCCGGCCAGCCTGACGCTGAACAACACCGGCGCGCTGCTGGCCTCGGTGAGCACGCTCACCGGCAACATCAGCGTCAACGCCACCGGCACGCTGAACGCCTCGGCCTCGGCCGCCGGCAACAACCGCAGCATCGCGCTGAGCTCGCAACACGGCGACGTGGAAGTCACCCACGTAAGCGTCCACCCCCTCAACGGCACCATCATCCTGAGCGCCGCCGAGGGTTCGCTGGTGGGCCTGGGCGCCGACCTGACCGCCAACAGCCTGGAACTGACCAGCAAGTACGGCATCGGCACGCGGGACGCCCATTTCTCGACCTCGGCCACCAATCTCAAGGCCGAAGTCACCGGCGCCGGCGACATCTACGTGGACGGCACCGACACCTTGACGCTGGACCGCATCGCCACGGCCGACGGCAACATCAGCATCGCCGCCAACGGCAACATGATCAGCGCCGTCGGCCTGTCCGCCGGCAACAGCGGCGCCAACGGCCATGTCACGCTGAGCTCCGGCACCGGCTACGTCACGGTCAACCATGACATCGCCAGCAACCAGGCCAACAACCTCACGGTGAACGGCACGACGATCTTGATGGCCGGCGGCGTCGACACCGCCGGCAGCCAGCGCTACACCGGCAACGCCACGTTCAGCGGCGACCTGACCGGCAAATCCATCGATGTCACCGGCAACGTCACGCTGTCCGACGCCAAGCGCACCCTGACCGCCAACGGCGCCGGCGGCGGCGTCGCCATCTCCGGCACGCTGAACGGCGACGGCGAGCAGGCGGTGATCGTCGCCGAGCACGGCGACGTCACGCTGGGCGGCAACGCCAGCAATCTGGCCAGCCTGACCATCACCGGCGCCAACATCGATCTGCGGCAGGTCGCCACGACCGGCGCCCAGCAGTACAACGGCGCCACCACGCTGCGCGGCGCGTACACGACGGCCAACGGCGGCTTCGGCGTCGATGGCGCCACCACGCTGGGCAGCGCCGTCAACGTGTCCACCGGCAGCGGCGCGGTCGCGTTCACCGGCCAGGTCACGGGCGCCAACGCGCTGACCGTCGCCACCACCGGCGCCACCACCTACGGCGGCGCGGTCGACATCGGTTCGCTGCAGCAGACCGGCATGGGCGACACCGTCATCAACGGCGGCCGGATCGTCACTGCCGGCGCGCAGGACTATGCCGGCCATGTCTCGCTGGGCGGCGATACGCTGTTGGCCGGCACCCGCGTCAACCTGGGCAACGGCGTCGACGGCGCCCACGCGCTGGAGATCGACGGCGACGCCACGCTGACCGGCGCCATCGGCGCCAGCGCCAGGCTGGCCAGCCTGACCGTCGACGGCGCCGCCACGCTGAACGCGGGCAGCATCGCCACCACGGGCAACCAGCGCTACAAGGGCGCCGTCACGCTGGGCGGCAATCACACGCTGAGCACGGCCGCCGGCGGCGTGGCCTTCGACGGCGCGCTGACCGGCGCGCGCGACCTGCGCGTCGTATCGACCGCCGGCGGCGACGTCAGCTTCAACACCGTGGGCAACGCCGGGCAGCGCCTGGGCAACGTGGCGGTCGACACCGCCGGCACGACCGCTTTCAACGGCGCGGTCTACGCCGCCTCGGTGCAGACCGACAGCCCCGGCTTCGTGACCATCAAGGGCGACCGCATCGACACGACCGGCATCCAGTCGTTCGGCGAACAGGTCACCCTGACCGGCAACGTCATGCTCAAGGGCAGCGTCATCACGCTGGCCCAGGGCGCGAACTCGACCGACGAACAGCAGGGCCTGGCCATCCAGGGCGATGCCGTGATCAACGGCCCGGTCGGCGCCGACAGCCGCCTGGCCTACCTGACCGTCGACGGCGACGCCTCGCTGGGCGGCGGCACGATCAAGACGGTGGGCGAGCAAACCTACCAGGGCAAGGTCTGGCTGGCCGATGCCACGCAGATCAGCACCGGCAACGGCAACGTGACGTTCAACGGCACGGTCGCCAGCCTGGCCCCCCACACCAGCGACCTGACGGTGAGCAGCGGCAGCGGCGACGTGCGCTTCGGCGACGCCGTGGGCGATGCCGCCACCGGCCGCCTGGGCGCGCTGACCGTCAACAGCGGCGGCACCACCACGCTGGAGAAGGCGGTGTATGCGGCCTCGGTCACGACCGATGCGGGCGGCACCGTGGTCATCAACGGCGGCCGGGTCGACACCACCGGCGCGCAGTCCTATGGCGACCGCGCCCTGTTCGGCGCCGACACCGTGCTCAAGGGCAGCAGCGTCGGCCTGCTGGGCGGCGGCGACGGCGCGCACGCGTTGACCATCGACGGCGATGCCGTGCTGAAGGGCCCGTTCGGCGCCCAGGACACGCTCGCCAACCTGACGGTCAAGGGCGATGCCACCCTCGGCGCGGGCAGCATCTCGACGCGCGGCGAGCAGTCGTATCAAGGCAAGGTCACGCTGGGCGGCGACGTCGCGGTGACCAGCCGCGAAGGCGACATCCGCTTCAATGGCGCGGTCGACGGCGGCCATGGCCTGACCGTGGTCGCGGACCAGGGCAAGGTCGACTTCGCGGGCCCGGTCGGCCAGGGCTCGCGCCTGGGCGACCTGAAGATCAGCGCCGCTGGCGACATCGTCCTGGACGGCCCGGTCCGCGCCGCGTCGGCGCAGACCGGCGGCCAGGGCGATCTGCGGATCAACGGCGGTTCGATCGACACCACCGGCGCGCAGCAATACAACCAGCACGTGACGCTGGGCGGCCCCGACACCACGCTGACCGGCACGGACGTGCGCCTGAAGGCTGGCGTGGACGGCACCGACCCGTACCAGCAAGGCCTGGTCATCGCCGGCAACGCCGACATCCAGGGCGACGTGGGCGGCATCACGCCGCTGCGCGACCTGCGCATCACGGGCACCACCACCATGGGCCCAGGCAAGGTCCAGACCGCCGGCGACCAGGTCTACGGCGGCGCGGTGACGCTGACGGGCGACCGCGAGCTGACCAGCAAGACCGGCTCGGTCGTGCTGGGCAGCACGCTGGACGGCGGCCAGGGCAGCAACCTTGCCATCGACGCCGGCAAGAGCGTGCAGGTCGCGGGCGATGCCACCGGCCTGGGCGCGCTGACCCTGCGCGCCGTGGACACCATCGTGTTCAACGGCGACGTCAGCGCCTACCGCGTGCAGCAGCTGGAGGCCAAGTCGGCCAGCTACAACGGCGCGGTGCGCGCC
>NZ_JAGTJY010000154.1:0-2479 GCF_018195695.1 Achromobacter sp. Marseille-Q0513
CCGCCCGCACCGCCTGCCGCCCGCACCGGACCCGGCCGGGCGTCTACGGGTCAACCCTGAAATATCGCTGCAAATAAACGCCGGCACGGCGCAGATGGCGTGGATTCGCCCCATTTTGGGCCGCGCCGTTACAAGTTGGCATCGACTTTCGGTTATGCTGGCCCTTCCCTAACTTGTCCATCCCGGACGATGTCTGACCCTTATCCTGCTCCCGACGCGACGCCTGCTCGCACCGCAAAACCCGCAACCAAATCCCTGATGGACCGCCTGCTTTCCCTCGTGCGCCGAGAGCCCGAGGACCGCGAAGGCATCAAGGCCGTCCTGGAAGCCGCCCACGAACGCGCTCTGCTGGACGCCGAGTCGTACCAGATGATCCGGGGCGCGCTGGCCGTGTCCGAGGGCATCGTGGCCGACATCATGGTGCCGCGCTCGCGCATGGACCTGCTGGACGTCACCCAGCCCATCCCCTACCTGGTCGCCTCGGTCATCGAGACCGCCCACTCGCGCTTTCCCGTCTACGAAGGCGACCGCGACAACATCATCGGCATCCTGCTGGCCAAGGACCTGCTGCGCTGCATGCTGGAACCCGGCATCGAGGTGCGCTCGCTGGTCCGCCCGGCGGTCTTCATTCCCGAATCCAAGCGCCTGAACGTGCTGCTGCGTGAATTCCGCGTCAGCCGCAACCACCAGGCCATCGTCATCGACGAACACGGCGGCATCTCCGGCCTGGTCACCATGGAAGACGTGCTGGAGCAGATCGTCGGCGACATCGAGGACGAATTCGACGAGACCGAGGAAGACTCCATCTTCCCCGAGGGCGAGAACCAGTGGCGCGTGCGCGCGGCCACCGAGATCTCGCACTTCAACGACGTGTTCGGCAGCAAGCTGCCGGACGACGAATACGACAGCGTCGGCGGCTGGATGGGCGGCCGCCTGGGCCGCATCCCGCGCCGCGGCGACCACGCCGAAATCGACGGACTGCGCATCGAGGTCGCCCGCGGCGATGCCCGCCGCGCCCTCTGGCTGCGCGTGCGACGCCTGGCCGGGTCTCCCTCCTCCGCCAATCCCGCCGACGCATGAGCCCCACCCCGCGCGGCCGACTCCTGCGCGGCGCGGCCGGCCTGATACTGGCCGGCGCGGCGCACGCCCTGACATTCGCTCCCGGCCCGCTGCCCGGTTGGGCCCTGGCCATCACCCAGGTGCTGGCGCTGGCCGTGGCCGCGCGCGTGACGTTGTATGCGCCGTCGGCGCGCCTATCCTGGGCGCGCGGCTGGCTGTTCAGCTTCGCCACCTACGCGCTGGGCCTGTACTGGATCTTCATCAGCCTGCACCGCTACGGCGAGCTGGCGGCGCCGCTGGCGGCGGCCGCCGTGCTGCTGCTGTCGGCCTTCCTGGCCATCTTCCCTGCCTCGGCCTGCGCGCTGGCGCGCCGCTACGCGCCGCTGGAACCGGACTCGCGGCCCGCCCGCGCGCTGACGGGCGCGCTGACCTGGGCCGCCCTGTGGGCCGGCTTCGAATGGGTGCGCGCGGTGCTGTTCACCGGCTTCCCCTGGCTGAATATCGGCTATGCCCATGTCGACAGCCCGCTGGCAGGCTGGGCGCCGCTGCTGGGCGTGCACGGCATGGCTTTCCTCGCGGCCTTCGCCGCGGCGGCCATCGCCACGCTGTGGCAACCCTCGCGCAAGACCCCGCTGGACGGCCGGCGCGCGCTGGCCGCCGGTCTCGCGCTGGCGCTGGCTGCAGCCGGCTGGCTGCTGGCCCGCATCGACTGGTCGCGTCCTTTCGGCGAGCCGCTGAACGTGCGCCTGATCCAGGGCAACATCGAACAGTCGCAGAAATTCGATCCCGCGCTGCTGGACCAGAGCCTGCGCCGCCATCTGGAACTGGCCGCGCTGCCGCCCATGCCGGGCGAACCGGCGCCGCAGCTGACCATCCTGCCCGAGACCGTGATGCCGGTGTTCCAGAACCAGCTCGATCCGCGCGTCTGGGAAACCTGGCGCGCCATCGCCGCGCGGCAGAACAGCGTCATCGCCATGGGCTCGCCGCTGCTGGACGTAGTGGGTGGACGCGAACGCTACACCAACAGCGTGATCGGCTTCGACGGCGCCACGCCGGTCGAGCAGTTGCTCGCCGGCTCGACCGCCATGCGCTACGACAAGCGCCACCTGGTGCCCTGGGGTGAATACGTGCCGCCGGGCTTCCACTGGTTCGTCGACATGCTCAACATCCCGCTGGGCGACTTCGACCGTGGCGCTGAGCGGCAGACGCCCTTCGCCGTAGGCGGCCAGCACGTGGCCTTCAACATCTGCTACGAAGACCTGTTCGGTCCGGACCTGCTGCCGGCGTTGCAGTCCGGCCCGCAGGGCGAACCCGGCGCGACCATCCTGGTGAACGTCAGCAACCTGGGCTGGTTCGGCGATTCCTGGGCGCTGCGCCAGCATCTGCAGATCGGCCGGCTGCGCACCATCGAGACGGCGCG
>NZ_JAGTJY010000154.1:2489-4432 GCF_018195695.1 Achromobacter sp. Marseille-Q0513
ATCGACTACTACATCTTTTTTTTTTAAAAGCAGCGGGCGCCCCCAGAGACCCACACAAGGAGTCTCGCCGGCCGCGTCAGATGTGTAAAAGAGACACCACCGAGACGGCGCGCCCCATGCTGACCGCCACCAACACCGGCATCACCGCCGCGATCGACGCCAAGGGCCATGTCGCCGCGCAACTGGCGCCGATGCAGCCGGGCGTGCTGCCCGTCAGCGTGCAGGGCATGGCCGGCCTCACGCCCTACGCCCGCTTCGGCGACAAGCTCGCGCTGGCGTTGGTGGGCGTGGTGCTGATCGGCGCGCTGGGCGCGACGCGCAAGCGCGGCTGAAGCCGCGCCTGGTTCGCCGTTCCGCATTCGTCGCCGCAAAGGCCTGTCCGGATCCTGTAGCGCGGGATCCGGGACCTTCCCGGCGTCGCCCCCCTAGCTGAACAGATCCTCGGGCAAGGCCGACTGGTCTCCTGACGGACGCGACGGCCCCTGGCCCGCGCCCGTCCGCTCGATCGCATCGGCGATGCGCGCCATATCCTCGTCATCCAGCTCGAGTTCGGCGGCGCCCAGCAAGGCGTCCACCTGCGCCGCGTTGCGCGCGCCGACGATCGCGCCGGTCACGCCCTGCCAGGCCAGGGTCCAGGCCACCGCGGCAGCGGCGACCGTCGCCCCGTGACGCTCGGCGACCGGCCGGAAAGCCTGCGCCAATGCCAGATTGCGTTGCAACGCGGGCGCCCGGAACTCGGCATGGCGCGAACGCCAGTCGTCGGCGGGCAGGCTGGCCGCGCGCGCCTCGCTGAATCCGCCGCTCAACAGGCCAGACTGCATCGGGCTGTAGACGATGACGCCGGTGCCGTGCGCCTCGCACCAGGGAATCAGGTCGGCGGCCGTGCTGCGCTGGATCGCGGAAAATGGCGGCTGCAGGCTGTCCACATGCCCCAGCGCCTCCGCGTCCTGCAGCTGGGCGAGATTGTGGTTCGACAATCCCACCGCGCCGACCTTGCCCTCGCGCTTGAGCGCAAGCAAGGTCTCCCAGTAGCCGTCCAGAGACGTGCCATCGCCCGCCGGCCAGTGCATTTGATAGAGATCGATCCGCTCCACGCCCAGGCGGCGCAGCGAATCCTCGACCTCGCGCCGGATGCTTGCCGGCGCGCCGGTGCGCCGTGGCGTGGCCTGCGGCTGCGCGTCGGACCAGGTCAGGCCGCACTTGGTGAACACGTAGGGGCGCTCGGACGGCGCCATCTGCGCCAGCGCGCGGCGCACGATCTCTTCGGAATGCCCCAGGCCATAGACCGCCGCCGTGTCGATCCAGTTGATGCCCCGGTCCACCGCCAGCCGAATCGCGCCGACGGAATCGGCATCATCCTGCGGCCCCCAGCCCACCGCCCAACCATTGCCGCCCATGGCCCAGGCGCCCAGCCCGATGCGCGTGATCGACATGCCGGTCCGGCCAAGGGAACGGGTAGGAAAGGATGTGCTTGTGCCCATGCGTGAAATGCTCCTGCGTCGGCGCGATTGCGCCGTATCTGCCGCAAGACCACGATAGCACTGCGCGCCTCGCCGACACGGCTGAATCGCATCGGCCAATGCTTGAATGATGAACGAGCAATCTGAGTGACCGATAGGGATGACCAACAGGGCGCGAAACGACTGGCCGCTCAGCCATCACGGAAACCTTTCCGCAACTTTTTTCATTTTTGCGCCCAATCGACTTGCACGCCCAAAATAGTTCGTGCATAATCTCGTTTCTTCGCCAACGGCACTAAACAAAACCGGCAACGAACCAGCAGGAACCGCCTGAATTCAGCAAGAAATCTTGCAGAAACCCAGACGGAACAAGCTGAACGTTGCGAGTATTGATTAGAAAAGACGGGGGTATAGCTCAGCTGGGAGAGCGCTTGCATGGCATGCAAGAGGTCAGCGGTTCGATCCCGCTTACCTCCACCAGTC
>NZ_JAGTJY010000154.1:4531-15276 GCF_018195695.1 Achromobacter sp. Marseille-Q0513
GTCCCCTTCGTCTAGAGGCCTAGGACATCACCCTTTCACGGTGAGTACAGGGGTTCGAATCCCCTAGGGGACGCCAGTATTCTGGCAAGCTGCCTTGACACCGCAGTTGCAGTACCGAAGTTTTGCATACCGCTGCGGAGCGGTAGTTCAGTTGGTTAGAATACCGGCCTGTCACGCCGGGGGTCGCGGGTTCGAGCCCCGTCCGCTCCGCCAAAGCACTTTGCGCCCTATGCGCACGCCGCGAAACAATCGCCGCGCCTTTATCGAAAGCTCCGGATTCCGGAGCTTTTTTGTTTTCCACTCACAGATCCCCTTCTGCCTGGCCGCCGCCAATAGCGGCATATCGGTCCACATGGCTCGCATGCCTGCGAGCGCGCCTGGGTCATCTCGGGACATGCCTGTCCGACCCGCGAGACACTGCATGCGGGCTGCGCTCCATCACGCCGCGCCGTGCCGCCACCGCTCCTCCCGCCGAAGTCCCGGCGGCCAATACGATCTCCCAATCGAGGCCTCCCCCAGCGCAGCATCGCCGCCACCGCGCCCACGCCATCATCGGCCAGGCACCTTGCGCCTCCCGGACCTCAAATTTACAAATTGAATCAAAAAATTCGGCCCTTCGCCGTCCTCGAAGATGCCGGCGCGTTGCTTCTCGGGATGCACTAAAAGTCGCCAAATCTTCAAAAAATAGATCGATCCACCCCGCATTTCCAGCCAGATCCCCGGCATTGCGCAAACCCCGCCCGGCTTCATACGATCCGCCGATCGCAGCCTGAGCCCGCCAAGGCGGCGCAACCGGCGCGATCCCCGCGACACCGACTGGAGCCCTCCCGATGCAGACCGCCTACATCCCCGTCCCGACGATTCCCAAGCCGATGCCCGAATCCGCCGCCTGGAGCGCCGACGAGGTCCTGAAGCTGTATGACCTCCCGTTCATGGACCTGATCCATCGCGCGCAGCAGACCCATCGCACCCATTTCGATCCGAACGCCATCCAGCTGTCCAGCCTGCTGTCGATCAAGACCGGCGGCTGTCCCGAGGATTGCGCCTATTGCCCGCAATCCGCGCATCACGACACCGGCCTGGATGCCGACAAGCTGATGCCGCTGGAAGACGTGGTCGCCGCCGCGCGCGCCGCGCAGGCCGGCGGCGCGCAGCGCTTCTGCATGGGCGCCGCCTGGCGCAGCCCCAAGCCGCATCACCTGGAAGCGGTGGCCGACATGGTCAGCGCGGTGAAGGCGCTGGGCATGGAAACCTGCGTCACGCTGGGCATGCTGGCCGATGGCCAGGCCGAACAGCTCAAGCACGCCGGCCTGGACTACTACAACCACAACCTGGACACCTCGCCAGAGTTCTACGGCAAGATCATCTCCACCCGCACCTACCAGGACCGCCTGGATACGCTGGAGCGCGTGCGCGACGCCGGCATCAATGTCTGCTGCGGCGGCATCGTGGGCATGGGCGAATCGCGCCGCGAGCGCGCCGGGCTGATCGCCCAGCTCGCCAGCATGGAGCCCTACCCCGAATCCGTGCCGATCAACAACCTGGTGCAGGTCGAGGGCACGCCGCTGGCCGGCGTCGAGGCGCTGGATCCGTTCGAATTCGTGCGCACCATCGCCGTCGCCCGGATCACCATGCCCAAGGCCAAGGTCCGGCTGTCGGCCGGCCGCGAGCAGATGGACGATGCGCTGCAGGCGCTGTGCTTCATGGCCGGCGCCAACTCCATGTTCTACGGCGACGCGCTGCTGACCACCGCCAATCCGCAGATGCAGGCCGACCAGCGCCTGCTGGCGCGGCTGGGCATGCACATCGACGCCGAGCCCGCGCAAGAGGCGCCCGCGTGCCGCTGACGCCCGGCCTGCTGTACCTGGCGGCCAGCATCGCCTGCAGCGTGACGGTGGCCGCGATGCTGAAACTGGCGCGCGGGTGGCGCATCGACGTGCGCCAGGCCATCGCGGTGAATTACGCGGTGGCCGCGACCTTGTGCTGGACCGTGCTGCGGCCCGCGTCCGATACGCTGTTCGCGGCCGGCACGCCCTGGCTGACGCTGGCGGCGCTGGGCATCCTGCTGCCCAGCGTGTTCCTCGCCATGGCGCAGGCCGTGCGCCATGCCGGCGTGGCGCGCAGCGACGCGGCGCAGCGCCTGGCCCTGTTCATTCCGCTGATCGCCGCATTCCTGCTGTTCGGAGAGACGCCGGACGGCCCCAAGCTCGCCGCGATCGCGCTGGCGTTCTGTGCGCTGTACTGCCTGCTGCGCCGCCCGTCGCCGGACAGCGAGCCCGCCGAGGGCGGCCGCGACCGCTGGCTGTGGCCGCTGATCGTCTGGGCCGGCTATGGCGTGATCGACGTGCTGTTCAAGCAGGTGGCGCGCACGGGCACGGCCTTTTCCGGCGCGCTGCTGCTGGCCTTCGTGCTCGCCGGAATGCTGATGCTGGGCTACCTGTTGTGGCGCCGCGCAAGATGGGAGTGGCGCCATGCGCTGGCCGGCGTGGCGCTGGGCCTGGCGAATTTCGGCAATATCCTGACCTATATCCGCGCGCATCAATCGCTGCCGGGCCACCCGTCGGTGGTGTTCGCATCCATGAACATGGGCGTCATCGCCGTGGGCGCGCTGATCGGCGCGCTGGCGTTTCGGGAATCGCTCTCGCGCCTGAACCTGCTGGGGCTGGCACTGGCCCTGGCGGCCATCGTGCTGATGATCCCCCGCTAGCGGTACGCGCGGCCTCAGGTTCCGGTGCGCAGGCGCGGTTCGGGCGCTTCTTCGTCCAGGCTTGTTGCGTCAGGCACCATTCCCGCCTCGTAGCCCATGTCCCGCGCAGCCTCGCCGACCGCGGCAGGGTCTGCCGCCGCAACCTCGGCGGCTGCCGCGCCCGGAGCCGCCGTTGCGGCTGGCGCCGCACCCGCCGCGGCAGGGTCAACAGACTGCACGGCGGCCGTGGCGGGATCCGGCTCCACCATCTCGATGGTGATGTCGGTCTCGGGATCGACCCGGGGATCCAGCACCGCCGCCGCGGGCGAGCTTTGCAGGGTATCGGGCATCGGCACGAAGTGGGTGGGCGCTTCCTGCACCTGGTGCGCGCCCGTGACGCGCGTCGGCCGCACCTGCCAGACCAGGATCAGCGCGCAGGCCGACACGAACATGTAGTACATGCTGTGCCCGCCCCAGGACATCAACACGCCCGCGACCATGGGGCCGACGCAGGCGCCGACGCCGTAGGTCATCAGCAGCACCGCCGACAGGCTGACACGCCGCTCGGATTCCACATGGTCGTTGGCGAAGGCCGCGCCCAGCGGGTACAGCGTGAATTGCAGCACGCCGAATACGGCGGACAGGGCCAGCATGGCCCAGAACGGCAGTTCGATCCAGCCCCACATCAGCGCCGGCAGGACCGCCAGCAGCAAGGCATTGAAGCGGATCAGCCCGGCGCGGTTGATGCGGTCCGACAGCCAGCCCATCGGCCATTGCGACAGCAAGCCGGCGGTCACCGCCGTGGCCACGAACACCGCCGCCTGGGACGTGCTCATGCCGTGCTTGGCCCCGTAGACAGCGGCCAGGCCGTAGAACGCGCCGGACACATTGCCCGCCACGAACAGCACCGTCATGGACAGCGGCACGCGGCGCATGAAGAATCGGATGTCCAGCGGCGCGGGCAAAGGCGTGGGCGGGTGCGAACGCGCCGTGACGGCGATCGGCACCAGGCACAGCACCAGGCACATGGCGACCAGCGTCAGCGGCCGCAGGTCCAGCGTCGCATAGGCCGTCAGCGCCAACTGGCCCAGCACGGTGCCCAGGCCGGACACCACCATGTAGACGGAGAACACGCGCCCGCGCTGATGGTTCTCGGTCTGTTCGTTCAGCCAGCTTTCGATGACCATGAACTCGGTCACCATGACGATGCCGGAGATCACGCGGAACACCAGCCACAGCGGCAGCGAGTCGACCAGCGTCTGCGCCAGGATCATGCTGGTGGCGACCGCCGCGCAGGCCACGAAGGCGCGGATGTGGCCCACCCGGATGATCAGCCTGTGCCCCAGACGGGCGCCGCACACCAGGCCGAAGTAGTAGCCGGCGATCAGGGCGCCGATCCACACCTCGCTGACCGCCTGCGACGTCAGCCGCAGCCCCATGTAGGTATTGAACAGGCCCGTGCCGATGAGCATCAGCAGGGTCGCGAAGTACAGCGACGAGAACGAGGAAATGGTGGCGATCATGGCATCGGGCAGCCGCGGCCAGCGGCCTTTCGGCGGACCGCGCCTGCGGCCCGCCGTAAAACGGTAGAACGGAAGAGAATCAGGCCTGCGACAGCATGGTGGCCGCGTCGCTGACCTCGAACTTGCCGGCGGCCTCGACGTTCAGCGTCTTGACCACGCCGTCCTCGATGAGGGCCGAATAGCGCTGCGAGCGCACGCCCATGCCGCGCTGGATCAGGTCCAGCTCCAGGCCCAGCGCCTTGGTCCACAGGGCCGAGCCATCGGCCAGCATGCGAACCTTGCCGTCGGTGCCCTGTTCACGGCCCCAGGCGCCCATGACGAAGGCGTCGTTGACCGACACGCACCAGATCTCGTCCACGCCCTTGGCCTTGAGCGCGGCGGCCTGCTCGACATAGCCCGGCAGGTGCTTGGCCGAGCAGGTCGGCGTGAAGGCGCCCGGCACGGCGAAGAGCGCGATCTTCTTGCCGCGGACCAGGTCGGCGACCTGGAAGGCGTTGGGACCCAGCGAGCAGCCCGCGGTCTCGGTTTCGATGAATTCGGTCAGGGTGCCATCCGGCACGCGGTCGCCGACTTTGATCGTCATGGAAATATCTCCGGCTGAAAAATCTGAAGAAAGAATGAATGGGGCAGAGCATTGAGGCGAGGCCGCCTCACACCCTCCATCATAGTTCCTGCGCGCGGGCGGCGCTTGGCGCGCCTGCCGCCCATGCCCCCGGGCGGGCGCCGCGCCGGCAAAGAACGCGAACAGACTGAAACGACTCAATACGGGCGCGGTGCGCCCGGAAGCCGAGGCCGTTGCAATAATGTCGCAAGAATCATGGCACCCCGCGCGCGCCTTGCCGCCCGCAGAGCCACACACGGAGAACATGCGATGCGCAAGATGGCAGGCGGCCTGATGGCCGCGTTGGCGCTGGGCTTGACCGGCGGCGCCTGGGCGGCGCCGGACGCCAGCGAACAATTGCAGTACGAATCCTTCATCGTGGCGGCGGGCGCGTCCAATGGCGCGGCCCGCGCCTGCGGCGCGTCCGAGCCCGATCTCAAGCAACATCAGGACACCTCGCGCAAGAACCTGCAGCGCTACGCCCAGGAATACGGCTTCAACGCCCAGAACTACGACACGCTGTACGACAAGGGGCTGGACCAGGGCAAGGCCATGATGGAAGAGATGAAGCGCTCGGGCGTGGACGGCTGCCGCGGCGTGCTGGGCAGCTTCCAGAACGAGCGCGTCATCGGCTACGAGGACATGAAGGCGGCGCTGGCCGAGGTCAGCGACGGCCTGCCGGGGGAAACCGAGAAATAGGACGGAGGCACAGTTCGCGCCGTCCCTCGGGGCGAGCTTGAAGCAGAAGAAAGCGCGGCGCCCGCGCGCCGCCGCCCTCGCCTACAGCCCGTTCTGCTTGAACCAGTCCAGCATGCGCTGCCAGGCCTGTTCGGCCTCGGCCTTGCGGTAGCTGGGCCGATAGTCCGCATGGAAGGCATGCGGCGCTTCGGGATAGATGTCGATGCGCGAGGCCTTGGCGGCGGCCGGCCCCTGGGCCAGCGCCACCCGCATGCGGTCCACGTCCGCCAGCGGAATGCCGGCGTCCTTGCCGCCATAGGCGCCCAGCACCGGCGCCTTCAGGTCCCCGACCGCGCTCAGCACCGGGCGCGGCTTCAGCTCGCTGGGCTCGCCGCCCAGCTGCCCGTACCAGGCAGCGCCCGCGCGCAGCTTGGGATTGTGCGCGGCGTAGAGCCAGACCTGGCGTCCGCCCCAGCAAAAACCCAGGATGCCCAGCCGGCCCGCGTCGCCGCCATGCTCGGCGGCCCAGGCCGAGGCGGCATCCAGGTCGCGCTGCACCTGCGCGTCGGGCACCTTGCTGATGATCTCCGCCTGCAGCTTGGGGATATTGGTATAGCGCGACGGGTCGCCCTGGCGCGCGAACAGCTCGGGCGCGACCGCCAGATACCCCAGATGCGCCAGGCGGCGGCAGATATCCTGGATGTACTCGTGCACGCCGAATATCTCGGACACCACCAACAGCGTGGGCAGGTTCTTCTTGCCCTGCGGCGCGGCGCGATAGGCCGGCATCTTGCCGTCGGCCACCGGAATGTCCACCTTGCCCGCCAGCAGGCCGGCGGCGTCGGTGGCTATCGCCGTCTGCGCCACCGCCTGCCCCGCCGCCAGCGAAAATCCCGCCGCCACCGACGTGGCGATGAAGCCCCGGCGGTCCAGCTTCAAGGGCGGCAGCAAGCTGTCGAACTGCGAATCCTGGTCGTTCATGCCTCATCTCCTGGGAAGAGCGCTCGCCCGTATCCGCACCAAACCAGCCACGAGCGGCAAGATTGCACTTCACACCTCACACTTCAACTACCAACAGCAACAGCGTCAGCCGTGCCACCTTCCAGTGAGGCACACTCCGGTAAAGCACACTCCGCAAGGTCGCACGGCGCCGGCACGACCAGGTCGCCCCCAATCGGGATGTCGCGGATCCGGCTCCGCCGGTCCGCAGACATGCCCCCTTGAGGGGGAAGCGCGCAGCGCTTCGGGGGTGGGCTCATCCCTCTATTTCAGAGAGAACTCCACCCGCGACGGCACGCCTTCGTCCTTGATGCCGTCGGCGTCCAATTGCGGCGCGACGATGAAGACGCGCTCGGCCAGGCCCTCGTGAGCGAGCAGCTTCTCATAGACGGCCTGGGCGCGCGCGTCGGCCAGCTGGCGCAGTTGCTCGTCACCCACCGGCGCCACGCTGCGCAGCATTTCCTCCATCTGCGCATCCGGTATGGACTTGGCGATGCCGATCAGGTTCCTGGGCTTGTCCTTGATGTCGGTATCGCCGTAGACCTCTTCCAGGTACTTGGAGCGCTCGGCGGGCGACACGTCGACGCCGGCCGGGTTGGGCTTCTTGCCGCGCGGCGCGACGGCGGCGGCCTTGGCGGCGCGGATCTTGCTTTCGATCCAGGCCTGGCGCAGGCCTTCCATGTCGGTCTTGGGATCGGCGCGGCCGCTCAGGTCCATCTTCAGGCCGGGACGGTCGGTCAGGGCCTTGATCAGCGTGTCGATGCGTTGCTGGGAATCCTCGGTCAGCGCGGCGCTGCCCGGCGCGAACTCCACATAGGACAGCTCCTCGCCGCCGCCAAAGGCCGAGGCCAGCAGGCTGAAGGGCGAGGTCACCGCCTTGACCACCAGGTTGAGCACCACGCGCACCACAATGCCGCCTACCGAGAACTCCGGATCGTCCAGCGAACCGGAAATCGGCAGGTTGATGTCGATATTGCCGCGCGAGTCCTTCAGCAGCGCCACGGCCAGCAGCACCGGCAGCTTGGTCGCGTCGGGGCTGTTGGTCTTGTCGCCGAAGGTCAGCTGGTTCAGCACCACATGATTGCTGGCGGTCAGCGCGCGATCCTTGATCTTGTATTCCAGGTCGACCGACAGCTTGCCGCGCTTGATGGGATAGCCCACGTACTTGGCGGAATAGGTGTTGAAGCGCGGCAGGTCCACGCCCTTGGCCGAAGCCTTCAGGTCCAGCGCCAGGAACTTGGCGAAGGGCTGCACCACGCCGCTGATCGACAGCGGCGCGGTCGTGTACACGCGGCCCGTGACCTTGACCTTGGCGGGCTGCGGATTGCTGGAGGACACCGCCGAGATCGAGCCGTCGATGCTCGACAGCTCCGCCACGTAGTTCGGCTTGACGAAGCGATCGGTGAAGGTCATGCGGCCGCGCGTCAGCGTCACGCTGTTGAGCGAGATGTCGGGCATGCCGCCGCTCTTGGCGGCCGGCTCGGGCGCGGCGCGGCGGGCCGGCGTCTGCGTGTCCTGGGTGATGGAGCCGCCCGCCTGTCCAGGCGCCGCCACCAGGTCCATCACGTTGAGCCGGCCCTGCGCGTTGAGCAGGATGCGGCCGTAGAAATCGTCCAGCGCGATATCGCCCAGCTTGGCGCCGATCTTGTCGCCGGCGACGGAGATATCCATGCCGGAGAAGGCCAGGCGCTTCCAGTTCAGGAAATCGTCCTTGTTGACGCGGTCCTGCAGATCCAGGTCGGAGACTTCCACCCCGCCCTTCCAGCCGACCGTGAGCGGCGCCTTGCCATTGGCGGCCGCGAAGGCGACATCGCCCTTGGCGCCCAGCGTGACGGCGCGCACGGTGGCATTCAGGCTGGACGCGAAGTAAGGCGCGAACGAGGCTACGTTCAGCGCCGACAGGTCCACCGAGGTGCGCAGCGTCAGCGGCTGCGGCGTGAACGCACCCTTCAAGGCCAGCTTGCCGTTGCCCTGGACGCCGTCGGCGTCCAGCGTGAAATTGCTTTGTCCCGGTCCCATCGCCAGCCGATCGGCGGTCAGGTGCAGGCGTTGCAACGCGACATCCAGTGCGGGTTTCAGGGATTCGTCGCGCGCCTTGAACTGGATCAGCTCGGCTTGCGCGCCGGTGGCGGACACGTCCACCGCCCCACCCTTGTCCAGCACGTGCACTTGCGCCGACAGCGCCAGGCGGCCGTCCTGCAGCGTGATCGGAGCGGCGCTGCGCACCGCCGGCGCCAGCGGCGCCAGCGCCACGTTGCCCATGCGGAACGACATCTCCAGCGCCAGCGGCTGCAGCACCAGCGGACCCTTGGCGCGGATCCAGCCGCCGTCGGTGCTGTTGTCCACCGTCAGCCACAGGCTGATCGGGCGATCCTTCTGCTGCGGGATCTCCACGCCCTCGACCGTGGCGGCGATGCCGGTCATCGAGTAGTCGAGCTTGCTGACCGCATCGGTCAGGTGCAGTTCGCCCTCATGGATATTGAAGGCGTCCAGCGTGATCTTCCATTCGGCCGGCGCGGCCGGCTGGGGCGCCGGGGCCGTGCCTGCCGGACCAGCCGGAGGCGCGGCGCCCGCGGCAGCGGACGCCGACGGCGTGGCCGCGCCAACCGCAGCGCCGCCTGCGGCGGGAATCGCAGACTTGGGTTCGGCGGCTTTGGCTTCGGCCGGCTTGGCTTCGGCACTCTTCGCATCAGCCGCCTTCGCATCTCCGGTCTTAGCATCTCCGGTCTTAGCATCTCCGGCCTTGGCATCTCCGGCCTTCGCATCCGCCGGGTTCACGCCCGCCGGCTTGGCAGTTGCCGCAGCAGAAGCCGCCTTGCCCGCTTCGGGTGCGCCAGCCTGCGCGGCGGCGACCTTGGCCGAGGCCTGCGGATCCGCAGGCTGGGCGGCGGCCTTGCCCGCCTTCGGCGCGGCCTTGGCATCCTGTGTCTTGGCATCCGCCGGCTTGCCCGCAACCGGCTTGCCACCCGCCGGCTTGGCCGCGCCGGGCTTCGCGCCCAGCTGTTGCAACTGCTCGGCCACGTCCTGCCAGTTCAGCCGCAGGTTCTCGTAGCGGCGCGCATGCACCTGCGGCGCCCACAGGCCGACGTCGCCGATATACGCCTGCCGCGCGATGGGTTCAAGTTCCAGACGCGATACCGTCAGCGCGCTCCAGGACGCCAGCTCGGCGCCCGACTTGTCGCGCAGATCGAACTGGCGCAGGCCCAGGTCGCCCACCACCCGGATCTTGGGCGGCGCGTCCTTGGGCTGCTCGAACACCACGCGCAGGTTCGAATCGAGCAGCGCGCGCTCCAGCTTGAACGGCAGCGACATGGGCCAGACGTCGGCCCATTTCTCCAGTTGCAGGCCGGAGAAGGTCACGTTCAGCGTCGAGGACGGCACCTTCTCGAAGGGCCGCGCCACGCCGGTCAGGTCGAAGGGGCTGCCGTTGATGCGCAGGTGCAGCCGGGGCTGCACGTCGATGTCGGTGGCGTAGCCGAAGGTGGAGATGAACGGCACGCCCAGCGTGAACTCGTCCACCACCTGCTTGCGGCCGGTGACCTTGTCGTCCAGCGTGACCGAGCCGCCCTCGATGCGCATGTTGTTGAGCGAGAAGCGCGGCGGGCCTTCGTCGGGCTTGGGCGGTTCCTCGGGCTTGGCGGCGCTCATCTCGGCCACGCGCTGCTGCACGTCCGAGAAGTTGAAGCGCGTGACGTCCTCGCGCACGATGGCGATCTTCGGCTCGCGCAGCGTCAGCCGGTCCACCACCGGCGCGAACCAGAACAGCGAGCTCCAGGCGGCGCTGGCGTCCAGTTCGGCCAGCGTCAGCAGCGGCGTCTCGGATCCGGGCTGCGCGATCGCCAGGTCCCGCGCGCGGACGGTCAGGGTAAAGGGATTGAAGCTGATCTTGCCGACGGAAACGTCGCGGCCCAGCATCTTGGAGACGTCCTCGGTCAGGACGGAGCGCAGTACCTTGGGCACCTGCCAGGCCGCCACGCCGCACAGCAGCAGCGCCACGGCCACGACGGACAAGAGGATCTTGCCGACGCGCCGGGTGAACCTGAACTTTGGCATCCGCATGGGCATCGCGAGTCTCCTGGTACGACAAATTGTAGGCACTGGCCACGCGTCGGGTACGTGTTTTGCGGGCGATTATCGCGCCCCCCGCACGGCTCGTCTATCATAGGGCGTATCAGCGGCCCGACCCGGACCAGACAGGTCCGCCGCGGCCGCTATTTTCAATCATTAACAATTCTCGATTCCGACCCATGTCCACGCC
>NZ_JAGTJY010000155.1:0-15266 GCF_018195695.1 Achromobacter sp. Marseille-Q0513
TGGCCCTTGGACGCGGCATAGTGCAGCGGCGTCCAGCCCAGGCGGTTGATCTGGGCGCCGCGGGCGATGAGCGCGCGCGCCCGGTCGGTCTGGCCCGCGATCGCCAGGTACATCAGCGGGGTCTCGCCCGCCGGATTCTCGGCGTTCACGTCAGTGCGGCGGTCGGCGGCAATCGCGTCGAACACGTTCCAGGCGCCGGCCACCACCGCGCGCATCAGCGCCGGCTGGCCATTCTGGAAGCGGACATTGGGATCGGCCCCCTGCGCCAGCACATCCTTGATGTCGTCGGCGTAGTCGTTGGCCAGGTAAACCCACCAGTCGTTCGGATTGGCGGCCTGCGCCGCGTGGGCCGCCAGCGCCATCGCCATGGCTGCCAGCGCCTTGCGGGCGGACGGGAACGAGCCTCGGACGGGCGACGGACGGCGGGCGATCTGCATGGGAACCTCGCGATTCAACTTAAACTATTTTCTTAATTTATTTCTTTATCTTTTTGAAAAGATTAAAGAAATTATCGGTTGACGCGCGCGCCACCTCGGCCACGGTGATGCCGCGCAGGTCGGCGATCTTCTCGGCGACATGGATCACCTTGGACGGGTCGTTCAGCTTGCCACGGTACGGCACCGGCGCCAGGTACGGCGAATCCGTTTCGATCAGCAGCCGGTCCAGCGGCACCTTGGCGGCGACCTCGTGCACGATCTGGGCATTCTTGAAGGTGACGATGCCGGACAGCGAGATATAAAAATTCTGGTCCAGCGCCGCCTGCGCGACCTCCCAGTTCTCGGTGAAGCAGTGCATCACGCCGCCGACTTCGCTGGCGTTTTCCTCGCGCAGCACGCGCACCGTGTCCTCGGCCGAGGCGCGCGTGTGCACGATCAGCGGCAGGCCGGTCTCGCGCGCCGCGCGGATATGGCGGCGGAAGCGCTCGCGCTGCCAGTCCAGCGGCTCGGACAGCCGGTAGTAGTCCAGCCCGGTCTCGCCGATGGCGACCACGCGGGGGTGGGCCGACAGGCGCGCCAGCTCTTCCACCGAGGGGTCCGGCGTGTCTTCATAGTCCGGATGCACGCCCACCGACGCCCACAGATGGGCGTGCGGCTCGACCAGCGCCATCAGGCCGGGCCATTCGGGCATGTTGACGCTGACCACCAGCGCGTGCGTCACCTGGTTGGCGGCCATGCGCTCCAGGATGGCGGGCAGGTCGGCGGCCAGTTCGGGGAAATTCAGATGGCAGTGGGAATCGACGTACATGGAAATCCGGGTTGCGGGCGCCGCCCCTGGCTCTGACCCTGGCCGGCGCCGCGCTCGTGCGGGCCGCGGGCGACGGGCGGCGCGGGACTACGCCAGGCAGGATAGCACCACGCGCTGCAGCGCGGAGTGGGCGAAAAGCTTGGCGTTCAAGGGGTGCGTGGCCAGCGCGCGCTGGCGCGTCAGCCAGCGCGCGGCTTCGGCCACGCGGGCCGGCCGCGCGCGCGCGGCCACTTGCGCCACGCCCGCGCCCAGCGCGGGGAAGTAGCGCACCGGCGCGCCGGCGGCGGCCAGCATCAGGTCGGTATAGAAACGTTGCAGCGCATCGATCCAGTCGGTCGCCGGCACTTTCTCCAGCGCCTCGGCCAGCGTGCCCACGTCAGGCGACTGGCCCTGCGCCAGCGGCGCGACCATCTGGCCCAGCCACGGCGGACAGGCGGCCTCGCCGCTCTGCGCCAGGCGCAGGGCGGCCAGCGGCGCGCCGCCGCCGGCAGCCAGCCATTCGCGGGCGGGTTCGACGTTCTGCGCGCGCAGCCATTGCAGGGCGGTGTCGGCATCGGGCGCCGGCAGGGGCAGGCGGCGGCAGCGCGACACCAGGGTCGGCAGCAGCCGGTCCGGCGCGTCCGCCACCAGCAGGAACACCGTGTGCGGCGGCGGCTCTTCCAGCACCTTGAGCAGCGCGTTGGCCGAGACCACGTTCAGCGCATGGGCCGGATACAGCAGCGCCACGCGCCAGCCACCCCGATGGGTGGCGGTATTGAACCAGGATTCCAGCGCGCGGATCTGGTCGATGCGGATTTCCTTGGATGGCGCGCGCTTGGACGCGCTGCCGGCCACGGGCTCGGCGTCCTCGGCCTGTTCGGCGGCCTCGGCGCCCTCTTCCACCGCGATGGCTTCGGGACGGATGCGGCGCAGGTCGGGATGGTTGCCGCTGGCGAACCAGGCGCAGGCCGCGCAATGGCCGCAGGCCAGGCCGTCCTGCGGCGTCTCGCAGAGCAGGCTGGCGGCGGCGGCCACGGCGAAGTCCAGCTTGCCGATGCCGGCCAGGCCGTGCACCAGCCAGGCGTGGGCGAAGCGCTCGCGATTGCCCAGCCAGTTGCGGGCGGTCTCGAGCTGCCAGGGCAGGAATTGCGGCGCGCTCACTGGGCTAGCCTCCTATTCACGGAGCCGATGCCAGTTCTCATGCGGGCACCTGCGGATGGACGAAGCGCGTCATGCGCGCCCTTCGATCAAGGCCTGCAGGCCGGCTTCCAGCTCGGCCCGGATCTCGGGTATGGAACGGGTGGAATCGATCACGTGGATGCGGTTCGGGTCCGCCTTGGCGCGTGCATGGTAGGCCGCGCGGGTGCGCTCGAAGAAGGCCGCGCCCTCGCGCTCGAAGCGGTCCGGTTCGCGCGCGTCAGCCAGGCGCTGGCGCGCCACTTCCAGCGGCACGTCGAACAGCCAGGTGCGGTCGGGCTGGCCCGCCTGCATCCAGGCCTCCAGCGCGGCCACGCGCTCGGCGCCCAGGCCGCGACCGCCGCCCTGGTAGGCATAGCTGGCGTCGGTATAGCGGTCGCAGACCACCCAGGCGCCACGCGCCAGCGCCGGCTCGATCACCTGGCGCGCGTGCTCGCAGCGGGCGGCGAACATCAGCAGCGTCTCGGTGTCCAGGCCCATCGGGTCGTTCAGCACCAGGGCGCGCAGCTTCTCGCCCAGCGGCGTGCCGCCGGGCTCGCGCGTGGCGACCACTTCCAGGCCCTGCGCGCGCAGGAAATCGGCGATCCAGCCGGTGTGGGTGCTCTTGCCTGCCCCGTCGACGCCTTCCAGCGTGATGAAACGTCCGCGCGAGGTCATTCGTCTTGTCCTTGTTGTTCCGGTTGCGCCGGCTGTTGGGCCGGCTGTTGGGCCGGCTGCTGCGGCGCTGATTGCGGCTGCGCCGCCTGTTGCGGCGACTGCGGCTCCGCCGGCTGGGCGGGCCGCGCGGCCTGCGCCGGCCGCGAGGGCTGCGCCTGCTGTCCCTGGCCCAGGATGTAGCGCGACACGTTGCGGTTGTGCTCGTTCAGGTTGACCGAGAATTCGCTGGTGCCATTGCCCTTGGACACGAAGAACAGGTACTTGTGCTGTTCCGGCTGCACCGCGGCCAGCAGCGCCGCGCGGCCGGCCGCCGCGATCGGCGTGGGCGGCAGGCCGGGCCGGGTATAGGTATTCCAGGGCGTGTCGGTCTGCAGGTCGCGCTTGCGGATGCGGCCCTGGTAGGCGTCGCCCATGCCGTAGATCACGGTGGGATCGGTCTGCAGCAGCATGCCGATCTTCAGGCGGTTGGCGAACACGCCCGAGACGCGCCGGCGGTCGGGTCCGTGGCCGGTTTCCTTTTCGATGATGGACGCCATCACCAGCGCCTCGTAGGGCGTGGCCATGGGCAGGTCGGCCTGGCGCTTGGACCAGGTGTCGTCCAGGATGCGCTGGCCTTCCTGGTAGGCGCGGCGCAGCAGGTCGTAGTCGGTGCTGCCGGGCGTGAAGATATAGGTGTCGGGGAAGAACAGGCCTTCGGGATGCTTGATGTCCGAGCCCAGCCGCGCCATCAGGTCCTCGTCGCTGATGTCGCCCAGGGTCTGCTTGACGTCCGGATGCTCGCGCAGCGCCTGGCGGATCTGGCGGAAGGTCCAGCCTTCCAGGAAGGTGATCTGGCGCTGGCTCATGTCGCCACGCGCCATGCGTTCCAGCAGCTGCCACGGCGAATCGCCGTTGATGGCCTGATAGCCGCCCGCCTTGATCAGCTTGTCCTGCTCGGACAGGCGCGCCATCCAGACGAAACCCGGCTCCCAGACCGGCACGCCGGCCGCGTTCAGCGCGCGCGCGACCGTGCGCGGGCTGCTGCCCGGATCCACCACGAAATCGATCCTGTCGGCCTTGAGCTGCATGGGCCGGTGCATCCAATGCCAGGCGCCGCCAACGGCCGCCCCGGCGGCCAGCACCAGGAGCAGCAGGGACCACAGGAAATAAGAACGGAGTCGCTTCTTCATAAGTTCCGGAAGTTTAATGGATCGCGCGCGGGTCCGACGCTGGAAATCGGGACAGAATGGTACGTGACGCGGGCGACACGCCCCTGAACGGCGCGAGGGATTGGCCTGGACCCGCGCCGAAGACGGCTATCATCGGATCTTTGAAGATGCGATGCGGCCCCATCCTGCGCGGGCCGCCACAAGACACGCCGCCATGCACGATTTCCTAGCTTCGATTCCGTCCAACGCCGAAGGTTGCGCCGCCTGCGCGCCGCTGGACGATTTCCTGGTCATTTCCGCCTCGGGCGCCGATGCGCTGACTTTCCTGCACGGCCAGCTGACCCAGGACGTCACCGGCCTGCCGGCCGACGCCGCCCGCCTGGCCGGCTACTGCACCGCCAAGGGCCGGCTGCTGGCCACGCTGCTGATGTGGCGCGCCGCCCCGGGCGCCGGCGATGAGGCGCCGCAGTTGTACGCGCTGCTGCGCCAGGATCTGTCGCAAGCCTTGCTCAAGCGCCTGTCCATGTTCGTGCTGCGCGCCAAGGCCAAGCTGGCCGCGACCGCGCTGCACGCCTGCGGCGTGCGCGCCGCCGACGACGCCCAGCTGGCCGCGCTCGAAGCCGCCGCCGGCCCGCTGCCGCGCCAGACCTGGGAACGCGCCGAGCTGCCGTCGGGCACCTGGATCGCCGCGCCCTCGGCAGCCGGCGAACGGCGCTGGTGGTGGATCGCCTCGGACGCGCAACTGGCCGGCGCCTCCGCCCTGGCCGGCGCGCTGACGCGGACGGACGCCGACGCCTGGCGCGCGGCCGACCTGGCCGCCGGCATCCCCTGGATCGGCGCCGCCACCCAGGACCTGTTCATTCCGCAGACCGTCAACCTGGAACTGATCCAGGGCGTGAGCTTCACCAAGGGCTGCTATCCCGGCCAGGAAGTGGTGGCGCGCAGCCACTACCGTGGCACGGTCAAGCGCCGCATGGCCTACGGCCGCGTCGAGGCCGGCGCCCAGGAAGGCGCGCTGGCGAACGTCGATGTGTATGACGCCGCGCAGCCGGACGAACCCGTGGGCCGCGTGATCGACGCGGCGCGCCATGCCGGCTCGGTCAGCGCCTTGTTCGAGATCGCGCTGGCCGCGCTGCCCGGCGACCTGCGCCTGGGCGCGGCCGACGGCCCGCGCATCGCGGTCGCGCCGCTGCCCTACTCCATTCAGCCCGAGTAAACGCGCGTTCCAAGCGAGCGCTTGCCGGACGCCTGCCGCGCAGGCGTGCCTGCTGGCGCGCGCCCGTTGGCACGCGCCTGCGTCCCGATCCGTGCAAGGGGCGCTACACAGCCACGCCGAACAAGGCGCCCACGCCGGCCGTGACCGCCATGGCCAGCGCGCCCAGGATCGTGACGCGCAAGGCGGCCGGCCCCTTGGGCGCGCCGCCGGCGCCGGCAGCCAGCGCACCCAGCGCGGCCAGACAGGCGATGGACGCGCCCGTCACGGTCCAGATCAACGGTCCGGTCGGTGTGACCGCCGCCACCGCCAGGGGCAAGGCCGCGCCGCCCGCGAAACAGGCCGCCGACGCAACGGCCGCCTGCACCGGACGGGCGCGGTTGTGCAGCAGGATGCCCAGTTCGTCGCGCGCGTGCGCGTCCAGCGCATCGTGCCGCGTCAGCTGGCTGGCGACCTGCGCCGCCAGTTCCGGCGACAGCCCGCGCTGCACATAGATCTCGGTCAGTTCAGCCAGTTCCTCGCCGGAATTGCGCTTGAGCGAGCGCTGTTCAAGCCGCAGGTCGGCCGCCTCGGTATCGGCCTGCGAACGCACGGACACGTATTCGCCGGCCGCCATCGACAGGGAGCCGGCCACCAGGCCGGCCAGCCCCGAAGTCAGGATGGCGCCATGCGCGGCCTGCGCCGCCGCCACCCCGGTGATCAGGCTGGCGGTGGACACGATGCCGTCGTTCGCGCCCAATACCGCCGCGCGCAGCCAGTTGCTGCGGAAAATCCGGTGATGCTCTTTTGCAGGCATGGTTTGCTCATGGAGTGGCGGGTCTACCGCTCTACTCTCACAGCGGTCAGCAAGCCTATCACGCAGAGCGTGGCCTGGTCTTGCGCGTGCGCATGGACTTCGACCTGGCAGATGGACAGGCGCCGGCCCGGCTTGACCACGCGGCCGGTGGCCGTGTAGCGCTCGCCCCTGGCCGGGGCCAGGAAGTTCATCTTGAACTCGGAAGTCAGCACATCCTGGCCCGGCTCGAACAGGCTGTAGGCGGCGTAGCCGCCGGCCGTGTCGGCGATGGTGGTGGAAATGCCCGCATGCAGATAGCCGTTCTGCTGGCACAGGTCGGCGCGATACGGCAGCGTGATCTCCACCCTGCCCGGCTCGACCAGGCCCAGTTCGGCGCCCAGCAGGCGCATGATGCCCTGCCGTTCGAAGCTGGCGCGGACCCGCTCAAGCGGGTCGGCCAGCTGCATGCCGGCGCTCACCTCAGTCCTCGCGCTTGAGCAGATTGACGATGCTGGAGAAATCCAGCTTGCCCGAGCCGCCGGCGCTGTGCAGCGAATACAGGTTGCGCGCCAGCTCGCCCAGCGGGATCGAGGCGCGCGCCGCCAGCGCGGCCTCGGCCGCCAGGCCCAGGTCCTTGAGCATCAGGTCCACGCCGAAGCCGCCGGCGTAGCCCTTGGACGCGGGCGCGTGTTCCATCACGCCGGGCCAGGGGTTGTAGAGTTCGGTGGCCCAGTTGCGGCCCGAGCTCTTGGCGATGATGTCCGACAGCACCTTGGGATCCAGGCCATTGGCCACGCCCAGCGCCAGCGCCTCGGAGGTGCCGGCCATCAGGATGCCGAGCAGCATGTTGTTGCAGATCTTGGCGACCTGGCCCGCGCCCGCGGCGCCGGCGTGGAAGATGTTCTTGCCCATCTTTTCCAGCACCGGACGGGCGCGCTCCAGCGCGGCGGGCAGGCCGCCGACGATGAAGGTCAGCGTGCCGGCGGCCGCGCCGCCGGTGCCGCCCGACACGGGCGCGTCGATCATGGCGATGCCGCGCGCCTCGGCGGCCTGCGCCACCTTGCGGGCCGAGTCCGGCGCGATGGTGCTGCACTCGATGACCAGCGCGCTGGCCGGAATCTTGCCCAGCAGGTCCTCGCCCAGGTACAGCCCTTCCACGTGCTTGCTGGCGGGCAGCATCGAGATGACGACTTCGGCGCCCTGCACGGCGTCGGCGGCCGACGCGGCCGCCTTGGCGCCGGCGTCGGTCAGCGTCTTGACGGCGGCGGGCGCCAGATCGTACACCGTCAGGCTGTGGCCGGCCTTGACCAGATTCAGCGCCATGGGCGCGCCCATATTGCCCAGGCCGATAAACGCGATGCTGCTCATGATGTCCTGTCTCCTGTTGCTTTTGCTATTGCTGATGCTTGTAGGGGGAAATCGTTCAATGCCTCGTGCCTTGCCGCCGGCTGGCCGCGTCGCGGGGACGCGGCCAGCCGGGCGCTAGCGTCCTTGCTTGCCCAGGTCGTCCAGCGGATGCGGCTGGCCCTCGGGCCAGGGTTCGTCGAAGAACTTCTGCACCCAGGCGTCCGTGGCCACGTCCAGCACCGCCGGATTCCAGCGCGGCCGCTTGTCCTTGTCGATCAGCAGCGCGCGGATGCCCTCGGCGAAATCGCCATGCGCGGCGCAGGCCAGCGCGGCGATGTACTCGGCGCGGAACACGTCGTCGAGCGAGCGCAGCCGCATGCGCTGCTGCAGCGCGAACGACAGGCGGACCGAGCCGGGCGAGCCGGCCAGCATGGTGGACGCGGCGCGCGCCAGCCAGGGATCGTCGTGGTCCTTCAGCGCCGCCAGTTCCTCGTAGATGTCGTCGAGGCGGTTGCCGCTGCACAGGTTGTTGATCAGGAAGGAATGCTGGCGCAGATGGCCAGCGTCCATCGGCGTCTGCGGCTCCAGCGCCGTCAGCGCGCGCCGCAGCAGGCCGTCGTTGATGGAACGCGGGGGGATCGCGTCGCTGTCCGGCGCGGCCTGCGCCTGCCCGGCCCAGGGCTGCTCTTGCAGCGATTCCAGCAGCTTGGGCCAGTCGGCGTGGTCCAGGCGGAAGTCGGCCAGGCCGGCGAAGAAGGCATCGGCCGTGTTCAGCTGCGCGCCAGTCAGCGCCAGGAACATGCCGATGCGGCCGGGCATGCGATTGAGCAGCCAGCTGCCGCCGACGTCCGGGAACAGGCCGATGCTCACCTCCGGCATGGCCAGGCGCGAGGCCTCGCTCACCACGCGGTGGCTTGCGCCCATCATGAGCCCGATGCCGCCGCCCATGACGATGCCATGGCCCCAGCACAGCACGGGCTTGGGATAGGTGTGGATGCGATAGTCCAGCCGGTATTCCAGCTCGAAGAAGCGCCGCGCATAGGCGTTGGCCCACGGCCCCTTGCCGGCGTTCTCGGTCATGCTGCGGTACAGCCCGTGCAGGTCGCCGCCGGCGCAGAACGCCTTCTCGCCCGCGCCTTGCAACACCACCAGGGCCACGCCGGGATCGCGCGCCCAGGCATCCAGGCGCGCGGCCAGCAGTTCCACCATTTCCAGCGACAGGCCGTTCAGGGTCTGCGGCGAATTCAGCGTCGCGATCCCGAAACGCATGCCATTGGCAGCGGCCCTTTCTTCAAACAACACCGGTGCAGTCATCGTATGTCGGCTCCTTTTTCCAACAATTGGCGGGCGATGATCACGCGCATGATCTCATTCGTCCCCTCCAGAATCTGATGTACGCGAGTATCGCGCACCAGACGCTCCAAGGGATAGTCCCGCAGGTAGCCGTAGCCGCCGTGTATCTGTTGCGCATCCAGGCAGATCTGGAAACCCATGTCGGTCGCGAAGCGCTTGGCCATGGCGCAGTAGGTGGCCGCGTCGGGCGCGCCGCCGTCCAGCTTGCAGGCGGCCAGGCGCACCATCTGGCGCGCGGCCACGAGGTGGGTGGCCATGTCGGCCAGCTTGAATTGCAGCGCCTGGAATTCCGCCAGGCGGCGGTTGAACTGGCGGCGCTCGTCCATGTAGCGCCGGGCCGCGTCCAGCGCACCCTGGGCCGCGCCGACCGAGCAGGTGCCGATGTTGATGCGGCCGCCGTCCAGGCCCTTCATGGCGATCTTGAAGCCGTCGCCCTCGTTGCCCAGCATGTTGGCGGCCGGCACGCGCACGTTCTCGAACACGATGGGCCGGGTGGACTGGCTGTTCCAGCCCATCTTTTCTTCCTTGCGGCCATAGCTGATGCCGGCGCTGTCGGCGGGAATGGCGAAGGCGCTGATGCCGGCCGCGCCCTCGCCGCCGGTGCGCGCCATCACGATCAACAGGTTGGTATCGCCGCCGCCCGAGATGAAGGCCTTGGCGCCGTTGACGATGTAGTCGCCACCCTGGCGCTGCGCGCGGGTCGACAGCGAGGCAGCGTCGGAGCCGGCGCCCGGTTCGGTCAGGCAGTACGAAGCCAGCTTCTCGCCGCTGGCCAGTTGCGGGCCCCATTCCTCGCGCAGCGCGGGCTGGCCCCAATGGCCCACCATCCAGGTGGCCATGTTGTGGATGGTCAGGAAGGCCGTGGTCGACGGATCCACCGCCGCCATTTCCTCGAACACCAGCGTGGCGTCCAGGCGCGGCAGGCCCAGGCCGCCGATCTCTTCACTGGCGTAGATGCCACAAAAGCCCATCTCGCCCGCCCGCGCGAACGCTTCGCGCGGGAATATGCCCTCGGCGTCCCAGTGCGCCGCGTGGGGCGCCAGCTCGCCTTGCGCGTAGTCGCGCGCCGCCTGCGCGAACGCGCGCTGCTCGTCGGTCAGTTCCAAGTCCACAGCCTAGTCTCCCGGTGGTATGAGTATTGTCTGTCGGCATCGCTGCCGTCTCGTGAACGTCAGCCCGTCGATTTTGACATGACGTTGACGTAAACGTAAGGGCAAACACGCCTGACGGCGCTGCGAGGCGCCCAACCGGGGTTCATGTTACGCCCGAAGCGCGGGCGGGATTTGTCTCGGCAGCGACAATGTGCCGGCAGCGCCGCGACGACGCCCTGGCATTAGAGCAGCCCGGCGGGCCGTTCGCGTCCGTTCCGGGCCGTCCGCGCGCGCCGGTGCTCGGCCCGGCGGCGACGCGACTCCTTCGGGTCGAAGGTCAGGCCACGGTAGATTTCCAGGCGGTCGCCGTCGTTCAGGGCCGTATCCGGCTTGACCGCGCGCCCGAACACACCCACGCCGGCCTGCCAAGGGTCGTTACGGGGAAAATCGGCGGCGAACCCGCTGGCCGCGATGGCCTCGGCCGCCGTGGCGCCGGCCGGCAGGCGCAGCACCCGCGTCCAGACCTGGTCCGGCAGCGCGTGGCAAACGCTGACGCCGATATCCTCATTCGCCATACTTGGCCTGCGCGCGCTTGGTGAAGGAATCGATGAAGCTGGTGGCGATGCGGTTGAACACCGGCCCCACCACCATTTCCAGCGCCCGGTTCGAGAACGCGTATTCCATGGTGAACAGCACCTTGCAGGCGTCTTCCGCCAGCGGCTGGAATTCCCAGTGGCCGACCAGGCTGGAGAACGGGCCGTCCACCAGCCGCAGGTCGATGCGGTCGGGATAGACGTGCGTGTTGCGCGTGGTGAAGCGCTGCTTCATGCCCGCGAAGCTGATCAGTATGGAGGCCTGCATGCCGTGCTCGTCGCGGGTCTGGACCTCGGCGCCGCCGCACCAGGGCATGAATTCCGGGTACTTTTCCACGTCCGCGACCAGATCGAACATCTGGGCGGCGCTGTAGGGCACCAGGACGGATCGTTGTACTTTGTGCATCGACTATCGCAAATGGCTAGAATGACAAGATTTTACCGGTCCCGCGCGTCCATCCCAACCCCGGGCGGAATTGCGGCGCGGGCACTGCTGCGCACTCCGGTGATACACCCCAGAGCAAAGACCCACTCCTGCTTGCCAGGGGGAAGAACAGAACAGGCTTTATGAGCATTATCGATAACCGCAAGGCCACGCACGACTATTTCATCGAGGACCGCTACGAGGCCGGCCTGGTCCTGCAGGGCTGGGAAGTCAAGGCGATCCGCGACGGCCGCGTGCAGCTCAAGGAAAGCTATGTCATCGTGCGCGACGGCGAGCTGTTCCTGCTGGGCATGCACGTCAGCCCCCTGCCCACGGCCTCGACCCACATCCATCCCGATGCCATGCGCACGCGCAAGCTGCTGCTCAAGGCCGAGGAAATCAGCAAGCTGATCGGCAAGGTCGAGCAACGCGGCTACACGCTGGTGCCGCTGAACCTGCACTACAAGAACGGCCGCATCAAGCTGGACTTCGCGCTCGGCCGCGGCAAGAAGCTCTACGACAAGCGCGACACCTCGCGCGAGAAGGACTGGCAGCGCGAGAAAGAGCGGCTGATGAAGCACGACACGCGCCGCAAGGACAACTAGCAGCGCTTGCCGGCCCCAGGCCCGGCCCCGCTCAGGCCGTGATCGCCGCGCGCTCGGCCGGCTCGGCTTCGACGCCCGGCCCGCTGATGCGGTTGCGCCCGGCGGCCTTCGACGCGTACAGCTTGCGGTCGGCGCGCTCGAACAGCGATTGCAGGTTTTCGCCCGGGATCCACTCGGCCACGCCCGCGCTGAACGTATACGAGATCGCGCCTCCGCCATGGCCGCAAGGCGTGCGCCGCACCGATTCCAGCAGGCGCCCCGCCACCTCCATCACCGCCTCGCCGCGCGAGTCGGGAAACATCACCGCGAACTCCTCGCCCCCGACCCGGCCGGCATGGTCGCTGGAACGCAGCGTGGCGATCGCCAGCAGGCCGAAGTGCCTCAGCACGGCGTCGCCCACGGCATGGCCGTGCAGGTCGTTGATGCGCTTGAAATGGTCGATGTCCAGCAGCAGCAAGGTCAGCGGCCGGCGCGTGCGCAGGGCCTGGGCGCAATAGCGCTCGGCCTGCAGCCACCAGGCCTTGCGCGACAAGAGGCCGGTCAGGAAATCCGTGTTCGCTTCCTGCTCGCGCTCGGCCAGCATGCGGTCATGGATGATCATGATGGTGCCCAGCATCAGGCAGGGCAGCGTCAGCAGCCCCAGCGTCAGGAAGACGACGTTCCAGGTGGTGGCTTCAAGCAGCGCCCAGGTGTGCGCCACGCCCGTCATGTACAGCAGCGCGCGCAGCCCGCACACGGCCGCCGACACGGCGGCCACCGTCCAGACGAACCAATAGGCGTAGCGCGAACGATTTTGCGGCATGCCGCCGCGCACCGTCGCGGCCGTGGCCAGCATGAAGCCCGTCTGCAACAGCGACATGGCGGAGATGCGCAGCGCCATGCGCGGTTCGACATAGGTATACGCCGCGACCGCCAGCAGCGCCGCGATCGCCGACAGCGCCATCAGGCGCCGCGGCACCGTGCGCCCCATCATGCGCCGCACGCCCGTGTAATAGCAGCAGAGCGCCAGCGCGACCAGCGCGTTGGGCGCCAGCACCGACAGCCACAGCGGCGCGGCCGTGACCTGCAAGGCGAAGCCCCCGAAGGCCGCCAGCGTCAGCAGGTTGGCACGTATGCTCTCGCCGATGCCGGCCATGCCGCTGCGCGCCAGCGATCCCAGCACGCACAAGGACAGCAAGCCCGCCAGCGCCGCGATCGATAGCAAATGGACGGGAGCGATCATCTTGCAAGCGCCCGCGGGCGGGTCTTCAGCCGGTCTTGGTGCCCTTGACGATGGTCATGGCCGAAGCAATCATGCCGCCCACGTCGGCCAGGTTGGCCGGCAGGATCAGCGTGTTGCCCTGCTTGGCCACGTTGCCGAAGGCCTCGACATAGCGCTCGGCCACCTTCAGGTTGACGGCTTCCATGCCACCGGGCTGGCGCACGGCCTCGGCCACCTGCGTCACCGCCTTGGCGGTGGCTTCGGCGATGGCCAGCACGGCGGCGGCCTCGCCCTGGGCCTGGTTGATCTGGGCCTGCTTCTCGCCCTCGGAGCGGGCGATGGCGGCCTCGCGCTCGCCGGTGGCGATGTTGATCTGTTCCTGACGACGGCCTTCGGACGCGGCGATCAGCGCGCGCTTCTCGCGCTCGGCGGTGATCTGCGCCTGCATCGAGCGCAGGATCTCATTGGGCGGCGTCAGGTCCTTGATCTCGTAGCGCAGCACCTTCACGCCCCAGTTCAGCGCGGCCTCGTCCAGCGAAGACACGATGGTGCTGTTGATGGCGTCGCGCTCTTCGAAGGTACGGTCCAGTTCCATCTTGCCGATGACCGAACGCAGCGTGGTCTGCGCCAACTGCGTGATCGCCAGGATGTAGTTCGACGCGCCGTAGGATGCGCGCATCGGGTCCGTGACCTGGAAATACAGCACGCCGTCGACCTGCAGCTGGGTGTTGTCGCGCGTGATGCAGACCTGGCTGGGCACGTCCAGCGGGATTTCCTTGAGCGAGTGCTTGTAGGCCACGCGCTCGATGAAGGGGATGACGAAGGCGGCGCCCGGCGACAGCACGCGGTCGAACTTGCCGAGGCGTTCGACGACCCAGGCGTGCTGCTGCGGCACGATGGCGATCGCCTTGATGACGATCAGGATCGCCAGCGCCACGATGACAAGGAGGACGATGGTGGAAGTTTCGATCATGGTGTGTATCCCTCTTCTTGGATGATTGCCTGGGCGTCCCGCTCGCGCAAGGCGCCCCTGGCCGGCCCCGCCGGACCGGGACTAGCGCGCGCCGCCGGATGCGTTCCTGGGCGTGAGCACCAGGCGCGTGCCGCGCAATTCGGTGATGACATGCTCGCCGCCATGGGGCGCGTGCCCCTCGGCCAGTTCAGCCTGCCAGTGAGCGCCGCGATACCAGACGCGGGCCGTGCGGTTATCGGACCAGGCTTCCACCGACACGATCTGGCCGATGTCCAGGTTGACGTCGGCATTGCTGGCCGCGTCGACCTCGCGCTTTTTCAGCACGCGGGTCTTGCGCAAGATCACCAGCCCCAGCAGCACCACGGCGCCGCAGGCGAGCAGCTGCCATTCCAGGCCGGCGTTCAGCCAGGCCGCCACGCCGCCGCCCGCCAGGCCCAGCGCCACCAGCAGCAAATAGAACGTTCCCGTCGCCAGTTCGCCAATGAGCGCCAGCGCGGCCAATCCCAGCCATATCCACATAGTGTCCGGTCCGCCTCAGGAAAGAATGTCAATATCCAGCGGATTGTACGTATTTCCGGGACGCAGCGTGCGCGCCATCGCCCGTGCCCAGTCTGCCGCTGGATTATGATGCGGCTATGGCAGACGCTGTCCCGCACGGGCAGCCTGTATTCAATATATGGACCTATGACCGCAACGCCCCCCGCCCTACCCGTCCTGATCCTGCACACCGGCGATCCGGAACCCTCCCTGAAAGAACGGTTCGGCAGCTATGCCGAGCAGATCGCCCTGGCGGCGGGCCTGGAAGCGGGCGAGGTCGAGGCGGTGCCGGTGCATGAAGGCGCGCGTCCCCGGGCCCCGCAACACTATCGGGCCGCCCTGATCACCGGCTCGCCCGCCATGGTCACCGACCGCGAGCCCTGGAGCGAGGACACCGCCGCCTGGCTGCGCGAGGCCGCCGCCGCCGGACTGCCCATGTTCGGCGTCTGCTACGGCCACCAGTTGCTGGCCCACGCGCTGGGCGGCAAGGTCGGCTACAACCCCACCGGCAGCGAGCTGGGCACCCAGACCGTGGAGCTGCTGCCGCCGGCGGCCGGCGACCAGTTGCTGGACGGCCTGCCCGCCAGCTTCCCGGCCCAGATGCTGCATGCCCAGACCGTGCTTCAGCCGCCGCCGGGCGCGGCCGTGCTGGCCCGGTCCGACCAGGATCCGCACCAGATGTTCCGCGTCGGGCCGAACGTGTTTTCGACCCAGTTCCACCCCGAATTCGGCCCGGACTTCGTGCGCGCCCACCTGGAACGCTACCAGCGCAAGTACATGGCGGAAAACCTGGACGTGCCCGGCCTGGCCGCCAATGTGCGCGCCACGCCGGTCGCCGGCGGGCTGCTGCGCCGCTTCCTGGATCTCTGCGCCCCCGCCGCCAGCCGTCCGCAATAAGCGGAGTGCGCGGCGGCCGGGCATTTGGCAC
>NZ_JAGTJY010000156.1:0-15055 GCF_018195695.1 Achromobacter sp. Marseille-Q0513
CTGGTGGCATCCGCGCTCCGGCTCCCCCCGCACACCTCTCGCGTGCCTGTTGGGGACCGGACCCCTTCCCGCGGGTGCCGTCCCTCACCTCGTTCTTGCCGGTCTGCTTGCGGGCCAGCTCGGCCGCTTCGCCGGCCGTGGTTGCGGGCAGGTCCTTGCGCGCCAGCAGCACCAGCGGCGCCAGCGAGACGATGGCGATGTGTTCGTAGCTGCGCAGCGGATCGTAGGGCAGGTTGGTCTTGAGCGCGGGCAGCACGGAATAGGTGGTGCTGCCCGACACCATCAGCGTGTAGCCGTCGGGTCGCGCGCGCGCCACGACCTCGGCGCCGATCACGGTGGACGCGCCGGGCCGGTTCTCGATGATGACGGGCTGGCCCAGCTTGCCGGAGAGCTTGCTGGCCAGCAGGCGCGCCACCGAGTCGGTCGCGCCGCCCGGCGTGAAGGGCACGACGATCTTGATCGGCTGTTCGGGATAGGCGGCGTGCGCCGTCGCGCCGCAAGCGGCGGCGGCCAGGGCCAGGGCGGTTGCGGCGGCGCGGGTCTTGATGGACATGGCGTGGTCTCGGCGTCAGGGTCGGAGGGTCGCGGCGGCGTCGCGCAAGGCCGGTCCCTGGTCGCCCAGGTCCCAGAACAGGCCGGCCATGATGGCCAGGCCCTCGCGGGCGACGCTGCCCAGCAGGTGCTCGTTGGGCGCGTGCTGCGCGCAGGCCGGGTACGAGTGGGGCACCCAGATCGTGGGCAGGCCCAGCAGGTCGGCGAAGATGTCGTTGGGCAGCGAGCCGCCCAGGTTGGGCAGCAGCGCGGGCCGCTTGCCGGTGCTGCGCTCGATGGAGGCGGCGGCCCAGCGGACCCAGGCGTTGTCCGGGGACAGCCGGGTGGCGCCGGCCTGCGCGCCCAGGCGGATGCGGACCTCGCCGAAGCCGGCCTGGCGCAGGTGTTCGCGCACATGGGTTTCCAGCGCGCGCCAGTCCGTGCCGACCACGAAGCGCAGCTGGCACCAGGCCGAGGCCTCGGGCGGGATGGCGTTGACCGGCTTGGCCGGATCGCCGGCGCCGAAGGTCAGCACGTCCAGGCTGTTCCAGCCGAACACCTTTTCCGAGGCCGACAGGCCGGGCTCGCCCCAGTGCGCGTCGATGGCGGGATCGTCCGCGCCGCCGCCCACGTCCAGCTCGGCCAGGGCTTGCGCCACCGCCAGCGGGATGGGCGGCGGACGCAGGCCGGGCACGGTGATGCGACCGCGCGCGTCCACCAGCGTGGCGATGGCGTGCGCCAGCACGATGGCGGGGTTGGACAGCAGCCCGCCCCAGTTGCCCGAGTGGTAGCCGCGTTCGCGCGCGCGCAGCGACAGCTCGAAATTCACCGCGCCGCGCGAGCCCATGAACAGCGTGGGCCGCTCGGCGTGCAGGCGCGGGCCGTCGCTGGCCAGGAAGACATCGGCCGCCAGCTCGTCGCGTCGGGCCTCGCAGAAGGCGGCCAGGCCGGGCGAGCCGGCTTCCTCGCCGGTCTCGATCAGCCAGACGGCATTGAAGCCCAGCCTGCCGCCGCGCGCGGCGATGGCCTGGCGCAGCGCGGCCAGGTTGATGCTGTGCTGGCCCTTGTTGTCGGCGGTGCCGCGCCCGTACCAGCGGTCGCCCTCGACCCGCAGCGTCCAGGGATCGCGGCCGGCGTCCCAGCGCGCGGCGTTGCCGCGCACCACGTCGCCGTGTCCATACAGCAGCACGGTGGGCAGGGCCGGGTCTTCGATGCGCCGCGCCACCAGAATGGGCAGGTCGGCGCCGGCCGGGTTGTCGTGGATGCGACAGGCAAAGCCCAGGCCGGCCAGCAGCGGCGCCATGTCGTCGCGCAGATAGGCGTGCTGCGCGGCCGCCTGGCCGGCTTCCTCGCTCTCGGTCCGGAACGCCACGCGGCGGGCCAGGTCGGCCTGAAGGGTGCCGTCGTCGTACTCTGCGACGGCCTGCATGAGGGCTTGCTGGCGATTCACGATGGTCCTCGTTGCGGATGCGAGGCACAAAGTTATTACGCTTCTTCGCGTGCCACAATTAGATAATTCGCATTTCAAACATGCCATTTTGGCAATGCTTGGGAGTCCGCCGTGATTTCATTGGGCCTGAGGTATTTCCTGGAGGTCGCGCGCAGCGGCTCGATCGCCGCCGCCGCCGGCGCGCAGCACGTGGCGGCCTCGGCGGTCAGCCGGCAGATCGCCAAGCTGGAGGACGAGCTGGGCATCGCGCTGTTCGAGCGCCAGGCGCGCGGCATGGCGCTCAGCGATGCCGGACGGCAACTGGCCGCCTACGCCAGCGCCGCCGCGCTGGAGGCCGAGCGCGTCGCCACCGAGATCCGCCATCGCGGCGCGCTGGGCGACGTGACCGTGCGGCTGGCCTGCACCGAGGGCTTCGCGCACCGCTTCCTGCCGCAGTGCATGGCCGAGTTCAAGCGCCTGCGCCCGCAGGCGCGCTTTCACCTGCGGGTCGAGCGGCCCGAGGAGGTCGGCCGCCTGCTGCTGGAAGGCCTGTCGCAAATCGGACTGCGTTACACCACGGCCCATGACGATCGCCTGTCCACCGAGGTGCTGTGCCGCGCGCCGGTCTATGCGGTGATGTGCCGCCGGCACGCGTTGGCCGGTCGCCGCAGCGTCAGCGTGCGCGACCTGGCGCGGCTGCCGCTGTCGCTGGGCGACCAGGGCACCACGGTGCGGCAGCTGTTCGACGCGGCCTGCGCCAATGCCGGGCTGCACATCGAGCCGGCCTACGTGTCCAATCACTCCGCGGCCTTCCTGCCCATGCTGGCCGGCAGCGATATCGTGGCCCTGTCCGGCTACCTGACCGTGGGCGGCCAGCTCGACGCATTGCGCCTGGCCGCCGTGCCGTTCAGCAATCCGGAAATGCGCCAGCGCAGCGTGCAGGCGCAGACGCTGCAGGGGCGCACGCTGCCGGGACTGGCGCGGGAGTTCATGGACCTGCTCGGACAGCGCCTGGAGCAGGGGCTGAGGGCCAGGGAAGGGTGAGGCCCAGGCCCGCCGGACCTACATCGGATCCAGCGGATAGATCGGCCGGCGCACGCGCTTGAACTCGATCTGGCTGTAGTCCGACGTGGTGACGCCGTTGCCGGCGCATTCGATGATGGCCGTCGCCATGTCGGCATAGCCCGCGCGCCAGTGCATCCGGCTCTTGAGCGCCAGGTAGCGCTTCTGCGTCGGATCGATGCCGGCCGACAGCAGGCAGTTCACGTCATAGGGCTCCTGGTGGCCGGAGATCACGACGATCTCGACGCGGCCCGTGTCGATCACCACGGTCAGCCCGGTGTCGTTGAGCGTGCCGCGCCCCATCGGGCCGCGGCTGCGGTACAGGCCGTCGAACACCAACTTGACGCGGCCCGTGACCTCCAGCGGCAGGCTGGGCTGGCGCAGCGCGGGTGCCTGGATCTTGCCGCCCAGCGAGAGCGTGACGGTCTGGGCCACGCCGGCCCGGGCGGCCTGTTGCGCGGCGTCGGGATCATAGATGGCATAGAAGGCCACGTTGTCCAGTCCCTGGCGCAGGATCTCGGCCAGTACCGTGGTGTTGTCCATCGAGCCGCCCGAGGCCGCGTTGTCGCAATGGTCCAGCAGCACGACGGGTCCGTCTTCGATGCCGGCGGCGCGGGCGACCGAGGGTTGCAGCGTGTCGGAGTGATAGACCCAGTCGGCGCGCGTCTTCCAGGCGCGGTCCAGCAGTTCGTCGCGCAGCTGTTCGGCCTGCGCGGGGCTGGCGTCGGTACAGACCACGGCGCTCAGGCCGGCCTCGCGGATGTCGGCGTGCGGAAAGCCCACGAATACCGACGCGGCCAGCGCCTGGCCCTGGTTCTCCAGCTCGATGCAGCGTGCCTGCAGCGACCGGTTGGGCTCGGCATGGGTGCCCTGGCGCAGCACGTGCGGCAGCATGGGCCGGTTGCCCCAGGTCATCACGGGCCGGATCTCGCCCTTGAGCGCGCGCGCCACGATGCGCGCGGCGCGCACGGCGGCGGCGTGGATGTCGACGTGAGGGTAGGTGTGATAGCCGGATATCACGGTCGCGTGCCTGACCATGTCGTCGTACAGATTGGCGTGCATGTCCAGCGTGACCGCCACCGGGATGTCCGGCGCGATCTCGCGGATGCGGCGCAGCAGGTCGCCTTCCGCGTCTTCCAGGTCGCTGGTCACCATGGCGCCGTGCAGGTCCAGCAGCACCGCGTCGTAGCCGCCGCGCGCCAGCTCGTCCAGCACGGGCTGGCATAGCTGCCGGTAGGTCTGGGCCGTGGCCGGGCCGCTGGGCCAGGCGGCCGCGGCCACCGGAATGGTGACGTCCGCGCCGGTCTCGCGCGCCACGTCCAGGTAGCCGGCCAGGCCGCTGTTGGTGCCGTCGTACAGCGCCACCGCCGCGTCGCCGGAGACGGGCTCGGCGCTGCCGCGGAAGAATCGCTCCAGCGGGGTGGGGACCGGCGAGAACGTGTTCGTCTCATGCTTGATCATTGCCAATAGCCAACGCATGCTGCCTCCTGTGGGTGAAAGGGGAGTGGGCTGCCGGGTCCGCAATACCGTTGCGGCGTGGCGCTCAGGGCGCCTTGCTCACACTCCAGAATACCGGAGCGGGCGCCAGCGGCAGTCCGGAAAGCTTGCTTGAATACGCCCGCTGCGGCGTGCTTTGCCCCAGCGGCACGTACAGCCCTTCGTCGATGGCCACGCGCTGCAGCTCGGCGGCGATCCGCTTCTGTTCGGCCGCGTCCGAGCTTAGCGCGTACTGGTCGCGCAAGGCCTCGATCCGGGGAAAGTCGGGCCAGCCGTACCAGGCCTTGTCGCCATCGGCCGCGGCCATGGGCGTGCGTACCGGATCGGCCAGGTCGGCGGTGTACATATTGGTGTTCAGGATGCTCCAGCCGCCGTCGGCCGGCAGCGCCCTGGACGCGCGCCGCGAGGCCACGCTCTGCCAGTCCATGGCCGCCAGGGTGACGTTGAAGCCGGCCTTGCGCAGCGCCTGGGCCATGACCACGGGCTGCGGCGACAGCGAGGCCACGTCGGTGGCATGCAGCATCAGCACCGGCGTGTTGTCGTAGCCGGCTTCCTTCAGCAGCGCGCGGGCCTTGTCGATGTTCGAGGGCACCACCATGTCCTGGCCGGCATCCGCCTGCATCGGCGTGCCGCAGCCCCACAGCGAGGCGCAGGTGCGCCAGTACCTGGGATTGCCGACCAGCGCCTTCATCACGTCCTCCTGGCCGATGGCGTACATGGCGGCCTGGCGGATCTTCCTGTCATTGAACGGCGGGTGCAGGAAGTTGAAGCGGTACATCGAATAGGCGGGGCTGGACGTGGCCGGCTCCACCTTGATGCCGGCATCGCCTTCCAGCATGGGCAGCAGGTCGTAGGGGAACTGCTCGACCAGATCGATCTCGCCGCTCGTCAGGGCATTGGCGGTGGTCAGGTGATCGGGCATCACCAGCCACTCGACCCGGTCCACCTGGACGCGCTTGCCGCCGGCCAGGCCGCTGGCGGGTTCCTGGCGCGGCACGTAGGCGGCGTTCCTGGCGTAGACCGTTTTCACGCCGGGCTTGAACTCGACGAGCTTGAACGGGCCGGAGCCGGTCATGTCGGTGATGGGCTTGCCGGGCGGCTGTTCGGCAACGCGTTTGGGCAGGATGAAGGGCGCCGACGTGGAAGGCTTGGCCAGCGCGCGCAGCGCCAGATCGGTGGGCTGCGTCATGACGAAGCGCAGGCGGCGCGCGTCCAGCGCCTCAAGGCGCTCGGTGAACTTGAGCAGCTTCTGGCCCATGGCGTCGATGGCGGCCCAGCGCCGGATCGAGGCCACGCAGTCCTCGGCGGTCACCGGCTGGCCGTCATGCCAGGCCAAGCCTTCTCGCAAGGTCAGCGTATAGGTCTTGCCGTCCTCGGACACGTCCCATTTTTCGAGCATCTGCGGTTGCAGCCTGTTGTCCTCGTCCACGGCGATCAGCGTGTCGTAGATCATGTAGCCGTGCCAGGCGGTGATGTAGGCCGTGGTCGCGTGCGGGTCGGTCAGGCGCAGCGGCGAATGCATCACCGCCCTGAGCGTGGTCTCGGCCGAGGCGGGCGCTGCGGCGGCCAGCGGCAGCAGCGCCAGGAGCGCCGCTCCCAGCCGCGCGCGCGCCGCGTCGGCCCAGGCGGGCCGCGCGGCCCGCGCGATGCCGGCGGTACAGGAAGACACAGGGGGGCAAGGCTGGTCGCGATGGCGCATGAGGGCTCCCGTCAGGGTTGGCCGCCCGGCCTGCAGAAACCGGTGCTGCAAGGCATGTGGCCAGCGGCATGCGGCCCATTCTGGGTACGCCCGCAAGGTTTGAAAATACACACGCCAAGCCAAACCAGGGCGCTTGTATAGTCGGGAAAATTGCAACCGTACAGGTCGTGCGTGGTGGCCGAATCCTTGATCGAATTCCAGCCCGTGCGCGGCGACGCCGCGTCGACGCTGGTGGAACAGGTGGCCGCGGCGGTGCGCCGGGCGATCGAGCAGCGGGCGCTGCCGCCCGGGTCCATGCTGCCGTCGATACGCGCGTTCGCCAGCCTGCACCGCGTCAGCGCCCATACCGTCGCTCGCGCCTATGGCCGGCTGACCTCGGATGGCTGGTTGACGGCCCGCCCCAGGCTGGGCTACCGCGTCGCGCGCCCGCGTCCGTCGCAGGCCGCGCCGGCGGCCTCCCGGCCCGCCGCGCTGGACACGCAGTGGCGCCTGTGCGAAACCCATGCCGACAGCCCCTTGCGGCTGAGCCCCGGCTGCGGCTGGCTGCCGGACGACTGGCTCAACCAGGATGGCCTGCGCGCCGCGCTGCGGCACATCAGCCGCCAGCCGATGCGGCGCATGGCGCACTACGGCCATCCCCAAGGCTACGCGCCATTGCGCGTACACATCGCGGCGACGCTGGGCGAGCGCGGCATCGCGGCCGACGCGCAGCGGATCCTGCTGACGCAGGGCGCGACGCAGGGGCTGGACATCGTCGTGCGCACGCTGCTGCGTCCGGGCGACACGATGGCGGTGGAGCAGCCCTGTTATGCCAATCTGTTCCCGATCCTGCGCCTGGCCCAGGTGCGCGCCGTGCCGGTGCCGCGCGGCGCGGCCGGGCTGGACTGCCGGGCTCTGGAGCGCATGGCGCGGCTGCACCGGCCCAGGCTGCTGTTCGTCAACACCGCGCTGCACAACCCCACGGGAGCGAGTCTGGAAGCGGCCAATGCCGCCGAGGTGCTGGCGCTGGCCGCGCGCCATGATTTCCACATCATCGAGGATGATGTCGCGCGCGAGCTGCTGCCCCGCTGGACGCCGACGCTGGCGGGCCTGGACGGCGCTCGGCGCGTGATCTACCTGGGCGGCTATTCCAAGAGCATCGCGCCGTCGCTGCGGGTCGGCTACATGGTGGCCGACGACGCGCTGCTGCGGGCCTGCGCGCGCAGCAAGATGATGAGCGGGCTGACCGGTCCCGAGACCATGGAACGCCTGGTCCACCACGTGCTGCTCGAAGGACGCCACGCGGCGCACACCGCGCGCTTGCGCGACCGGCTGGCGCGGGCGCACGAGCAGGTCGAGGCGCTGCTCGACGCCCACGGCTTCGAGATCTGCGCGCGGCCGCGAGCCGGCCTGTTCCTGTGGGCGCGACCCGCTGGCCGCCGGGCCGGGCGCGGCGCCGACGCGCTGGCCAGGATGGCGGCGGATGCGGGCATCTGGCTGACGCCGGGCTCGCTGTTCGACATAAGCGGGCGGGATCTCTCCTGGCTGCGCTTCAACGTGGCGTACTCGCAGGATCCGGAACTGTGGCGCTTCCTGCGCGATGCGGAGGCGGCGGGCGTGGCGTAGCGCCGCCATCGCCAAGCCCGCGGCCCTGATCCACGCTGCCTTTTCCTGGGACATTTCGCTGCGTCCTAGGACTCTTGCCAGCCAGTTCTCAAGCCATCAGAGAGCGTGAGCCAATGGTTCCACGCGACGCATGCAAGTGGTTCCATGAATCAGCGCGAGGCGCTGCTATGTTGGCCGGACAAGAATGCAGGCCCGACAGGGCCCAACGCAGCCTCAAGGAGACACGTCGTGAATCACACGCACGAGGAGGGCGGCGCCGGCGCGCCGCAAGGCGGCAAGGAAAACGCGCTCAGCGCCACGCTGAAGACGCGTCACCTCACCATGATGTCCATCGCCGGCGTGATCGGCGGCAGCCTTTTCGTCGGCTCGGGCAGCATCGTGCACTCGGCGGGGCCGGCGGCGGTGCTGGCCTACCTGGCCGGCGGCATCGTGGTGGTATTCATCATGCGCATGCTGGGCGAGATGGCCACCGCCAATCCCGACACCGGCTCGTTCTCCACCTACGCCGACCGCGCCATCGGCCGCTGGGCGGGCTTCACCATCGGCTGGCTGTACTGGGGCTACTGGGCGCTGCTGATGGCCTGGGAGGCCCATGTCGCGGGCATCATCCTGCACGAGTGGTTCCCGCTGCTGTCGGTCAACGCGTTCACACTGGGCGCCACGCTGGTGCTGATCCTGCTGAACTTCTTCAACGTCAGGAACTACGGCGAGGCCGAGTTCTGGTTCGCGCTGATCAAGGTCGTGGCCATCGTCTGCTTCATCGTCGTCGGCACGCTGGCCGTGCTGCGGCTGTGGCCCTGGGGCGAGGCCCAGGGCATGGCCAACCTGGTGGCGCATGGCGGCTTCATGCCCAACGGCGGCAAGGCGGTGGTGGTGGCGCTGCTGGGGGTGATGTTCGCCTTCCTGGGCGTGGAGATCGTCACCATCGCCGCGTCCGAATCGCCCAATCCGGCGCAGCAGATCAGCCGCGCCACGCGCTCGGTGGTGTGGCGTGTCTGCCTGTTCTACATCGGCTCGATCTTCCTGATCGCCGCGCTGGTGCCCTGGAATGACCCGCTGCTGGGCCAGCCGGGCTACGGCGCCTACCGGCGCACGCTGGAGCTGCTGGGCGTGCCGGGCGCGCAGTTCCTGATGAACTTCGTGGTGCTGACGTCCGTCAGCAGCTGCCTGGTGTCGGCGCACTACACGGCCTCGCGCATGCTGTACTCGCTGGCCCGGCGCGGCGATGCGCCGGCCATGTTGCAGCGCACGCGCGGGCGCAGCGGCATACCGGTGCATTCGGTCATCGCCTCCTGCGCCGTGGCGGTGTTCATGGCCCTGATCAACTTTGTCGACGCGCTGCGTCCCAAGGACGTGCTGGATACGCTGATGAACATCACCGGCATGGTCGCCATGCTGGTCTACCTGGTGATCGCCTGCTCGCAGCTGCGCATGCGCGGCAAGCTGCAGGCTGAGGGCAAGGTGCCGCTGGTGCGCATGTGGCTGTTTCCCTGGCTGACCTGGGCCGTGATCATCTTCATCGTGGCGGCGTTGATCACGATGGTGTTTGTCGATGAGTACCGGACGGTGGTGCTGTCCACCGGCGCGGCGGCGCTGGCGGTGGTGGCGATCGGGCTGCTGCGGCATGGGCGCGGCGAGGCTGCGCGCCTGCAGGGCGCGCGGACCTGAAGCTGTCCGGGCCGGCGGTCGCCGGCCTTGGCCTGTTGTCCTGCAACCGGGGCCGGGTTGGCCCGTGGTCTCGGTATTTTCCCGATGGAACAACCCATACGCGTATTTGTTCTATTGACCATACATTAGGACACTTCTAGAGTTCGCGGCATGGATACCGCGATGCCGTTGCCGAAGTACCACCAGATCTACCTTGTGCTGCGTGAGCAGTTGCAGGAAGGGCGCTACGACGTGGACGGCGTGCCGGGCGAGCACGCGCTGGCCGCGCAGTTCCGCGTGGCCCGCATCACCATCCGCAAGGCGATGGAGATGCTGGTGGCCGACGGGCTGGTGTCGCGCCGGCCCGGACTGGGCACCTGGCCGCGCAGCGCGCCGGCCGCGTCCGCTGCCGCGCCGCGCCCGCGCGCGGCGCAGAAGGCGCAGCTGACCGGCCTGATGGAGAACATCGTCAACATGGGCCTGCGCACCGCCGTGCGCGTGCTGGACTGCGTCCAGGTCGGCGCGCCGCCGGCGGTGGCCGAGGCGCTGGAGATCGCGCCGGGCGAGCCGGTGATCAAGAGCCTGCGGGTGCGCAGCACCGAGGCCGGCCCCTTGTCCTACATCACTACTTATGTGCCGCTGGCCGTCGCCGCTTTCACGCGCGAGGACCTGGAGCGCCAGCCCTTGCTGATGCTGCTGGAGTCGGCCGGCGTCGAGTTCGGCGGCGCCACGCAGACCATCAGCGCCCGGTTGGCCGACGCGCAGGTCGCGCCGCATCTGGACGTGGCCGTGGGCTCGGCCCTGCTGGCCGTGACGCGCCTGGTGCGCGACGTCAAGGAACGTCCGGTGCAGCTGCTGCAGGGCCTGTACCGGCCCGATCGCTACCAATATCAGTTGCAACTCTCACGCGTCGGCGGCATCGACGCCAAGGTCTGGGTCAGCGAAGAGCTGTCGGCCCAATTCCATTGATCCCACTCCGGAGATTCGCCATGAACACGCGCCGTCATTTCCTGACCCAATCCGCCGCCGCGGCGGCCCTGCTGTCCGCGCCCTGGATCGCGCGCGGCCAGTCCGCGCCCGCCGTGAAGGTCGGCGTGCTGCATCCGGTGACGGGCGCGCTGGCCTACTCGGGCCAGCAATGCCGGCTGGGCGCGTTGCTGGCCATCGAGGACATCAACAAGGCTGGCGGCATCAAGTCGCTGGGCGGCGCGCCGTTGGAAGCGGTGCTGGGCGACGCGCAGTCGCGTCCCGAAGCGGGCTCGGCCGAGGTCGAGAAGATGGCGGCGGCCGGCGTGTCCGCCGTGGTCGGCGCCTATGCCTCGGCGATCTGCCTGGCGACCACGCAGACCGCTGCGCGCCACGGGCTGCCCCATGTGGTCGACGTGGGCGTGGCCGACCAGATCGTCGAGCGCGGGCTGAAGAACACCTTCCGCTTCGGGCCGGGCTATCGCAGCTGTACCGAGCGCGCCATCCAGGACCTGGCGGCGCTGAACCAGGCCGCCGGCAAGCCGGCGCACACGGTCATGATCGTGCACGAGGACTCGCTGTTCGGCGCGGGCACGGCGGCGCTGCTGTCCAAGTCGCTGCCCGAGCACGGCTTCGAGGTGAAAGAGGTCATCAAGCACCCGAACCCGACGCGCGATTTCAACAACATCGTGCTGCGCATGCGCTCGGTCAATCCGGACATCGTGATCCCGGCGAACTACTACAACGAATACGCGCTGCTGCTGCGCGCCATGAAGCAGCAGAAGGTGCAGCCCAAGGCGATCTATTCGGTGCTGGGCGGGGCGGCGTCGAGCTACAAGTTCCTCAAGGAATATCCCGACGTGGCCCACGGCATCATCGACTGCAACCACTGGTTCAATCCCAAGGACGCGCGGGTGGCGCCGCTGAAGGCGCGGGTGGAGCAGAAGGGCGCCTACTTCAGCTACGAAGTGTTCATGACCTACACCAGCATGTTCCTGCTGGCGGACGCGCTGGAACGGGCGAAATCGGCCGACCGCGCCGCCATCATCGAGGCGCTGGCGGCCAGCGCCTTCTCCGACCATCTGATGCCTTACGGCCCGACCCGTTTCGTCGACGGCCAGAACACCGGCGCGCGGCCCTTGCTGACGCAGGTCCTGGGCGGCGACATCCAGGTCATCATCCCGCCCGAGTACCGGCAGGCGGACGCGCAGTTCCCCGTGAAGGCCTGACGCGATGCCGCTGGATCCCGCCATCCTGTTCAGCGCCGTGCTCAACGGCCTGACCACCGGCGCCGTGTATGCGCTGGTGGCGCTGGGCCTGACCCTGATCTACGGCGTGCTGCACATCATCAACTTCGCCCATGGCGCGGCGCTGATGGTGGCGCTGTACGCGGTCTACCTGCTCAACCAGCGGCTGGGCCTGGATCCCTACGCGGCGCTGCCGCTGGTGATGGCGGGCATGTTCGCGCTGGGCTACCTGCTGCAGCGGCTGGTGATCAACCGCGCCAGCCATGGCAAGGACGAGAACATCCTGCTGGTCACGCTGGGGCTGTCCATCGTGCTGGAGAACCTGGCGCTGGTCTGGTTCAAGTCCGACACGCGCAGCATCGACACGCCCTATGCGCTGTCGACGGTCGAGATCGGGCCGGCGCTGATCGCGCTGCCCAAGCTGATCGCGTTCGGCGGCGCGCTGGCCGTGGCCGCCTGCCTGCTGTGGCTGATCCGGGGCACCGACCTGGGCCGCGCCATCCGCGCCGTGGCGCGCGAGAAGCAGGGCGCCCGGCTCATGGGCATCGACGTGGAACGGGTCTACGCGCTGTCGTTCGGCATCGGCATGGCCTGCCTGGGCGCGGCCGCCTGTTTCCTGCTGCCGGCGTACTACGTCAATCCGCAGGTCGGCGGCGGCTTCGTGCTGGTGGCCTTCACCATCGTGGTGCTGGGCGGCATGGGCAGCTTCGCCGGCGCGCTGGCCGGCGGATTGCTGATCGGCGTGGTGGAGTCGCTGGGCGGGCTGTTCCTGGGGGATTCGCTGGGCCAGATGGGCATCTTCGCCATCTTCATCCTGGTATTGCTGTTCCGCCCGCAGGGGCTGTTCGGGGGGAAGGCATGAACACGAGCGTCAAGGACGCCTGCGCCATCCTGGCCTTCGGCCTGGCGGTGCTGGCCATCACCGGGTTCACGCAGTCGAGCGTGCTGCTGACCTTCATCATGATGTCGCTGTACGCGGCGCTGCTGTCGCAGGCCTGGAACATCCTGGGCGGCTACGGCGGCCAGCTGTCCTTCGGCCATGCGCTGTTCTTCGGCGTGGGCGCCTATGCCCAGGCGCTGGGCCAGCTGTCGCTGGGCTGGAATCCCTGGCTGGCCTTGCCCTGTGCGATCGCGCTGGGCATGGCGGCGGGGCTGGCCGTGGGCGGGCTGACGTTCCGCTACGGACTGCGCGGCTCCTACTTCGCGCTGGTCACGCTGGCCTTCGCCGAGGTGCTGCGCATCGTGGCGACCAGCGCGTCCTTCACCGGCGGTGGCGTCGGCCTGATGCTGCCGCTGCGGGAGCAGGCGGACAACATGCAGTTTCCCAGCCGCCACGGCTACATCTACCTGATCCTGGCCTTCGTGCTGCTGGCGCTGGCCGTCACGGCCTGGCTGCGCCGCTCGCGCTTCGGCGCCTATCTGCAGGCCGTGCGCGACAACGAGGACGCGGCGCGCGCCATCGGCGTCGATCCGCTGCGCGTGAAGCTGGGCGGCATCGCGCTGTCGGCGGCCTTCATGAGCGCGGCCGGCGCCTTCTATGTGCAGGTGTTTCAGTACATCGACCCGGCCATCGCCTTCGGCCCGGCCGTGTCGGTCGAGGCGCTGGTGGGCGCCATCGTCGGCGGCATGGGCACGCTGTGGGGGCCGGTGCTGGGCGCGCTGGCGCTGCACGCGCTGGCCGACCTGACGCGCAACCTGTTCGGCGAGCTGCCCGGCATCAGCATGGTGATCTACGGCGTGGTGCTGATCCTGATCGTGACCTTCGCCCCGCGCGGCATCAGCGGCTGCGGCCAATCGGCGGCGCGGCTGTTCAAGCGGCCCGCGCGCCGCGCGCTGGAGAAATGACATGCTGCTGCAAGCACAGGCGCTATCCATCAGCTTCGGCGGCCTGAAGGCCGTGCAGGACGTCAGCCTGGCGGTGCCTGCCGGCAGCATCAGCGCGCTGGTTGGTCCCAACGGCGCGGGCAAGACCACGCTGTTCGGGCTGCTGTCGGGCTTTCTGCGCCCGGACCAGGGCAAGGTGCTGTTCGACGGCCGGGACATCACCGGCATGGCGCCGCAGCGCGCCGCGCGGCTGGGCATGGCGCGCACCTTCCAGATCGTGCAGCCCTTCGGCGCGCAGACGGTGCGCGAGAACATCGCCGTGGGCGCGCACCTGCGCCTGCCCGGGCGGGCCGACGCGCTGGAAGCCGCAGAGGCCATCGCGCGCCGCGTCAACCTGGGCGCGCAGCTGGACAAGCCCGCCGCCGACCTGACCGTGTGCGGGCGCAAGCGCCTGGAGCTGGCGCGCGCGCTGGCCACCCGGCCCAGGCTGCTGTTGCTGGACGAGGTGCTGGCGGGCCTGAACCCGGCCGAGATCGACGAGATGATTCCCGTGGTGCGGCAACTGGCGGCGGACGGCGTGACCGTGCTGATGATCGAGCACGTGATGCGCGCGGTCATGAGCCTGGCCGCCCAGGTCTGGGTGCTGGCGCAGGGCCGGCTCATCGCCCAGGGAACGCCGGCGCAGGTGACGCGCGACGCGGCGGTGGTGGAGGCCTACCTGGGGCATGGCGCGGCCGCGCGCCTGGCCGGGCAGGGCGGCGCGGGACGGGCGGAGGCGGGACGATGAGCGGCTTGCTGGAAGTGCAAGGCCTGCGGGCCGGCTACGGCCGCACGGAAGTGCTGCGCGGCGTGGACCTCAGCGTGGGCCAGGGCGAGATCGTGGTGCTGCTGGGCAGCAACGGCGCGGGCAAATCCACGCTCAACAACACGCTGTGCGGACTGCTCCGGCCCTGGGGCGGCAGCGTGCGCTTCGACGGCTCGGACCTGACCGGCCGCCACTACCGCGACGTGGTGCGCGCCGGCCTGATCCAGGTGCCGGAGGGGCGGCGCGTGTTTCCCAACCTGAGCGTGCGCGAGAACCTGGAGCTGGGTTCCTATGCGCGGGCGCGCGCCCGGCGCGCGGCCAATCTGGAACAGGTGCTGGACACTTTTCCCCGGTTGCGCGAGCGCCTGGGCCAGCTGGCCGGCTCCATGTCCGGCGGCGAACAGCAGATGCTGGCCATCGGCCGGGGCCTGATGGCCGAGCCTCGGCTGCTGATCCTGGACGAGCCTTCGCTCGGGCTGTCGCCGCTGATGGTCGAGGAACTGTTCGCGCTGATCGCCCGTCTGCACCGCGCCGGGCTGTCCATCCTGCTGGTGGAGCAGAACGTCGGCCAGTCGCTGGAAACCGGGCAGCGCGCCTATGTGCTGGAAGAGGGCGCGATCCGCCACAGCGGATCCTGCGCCGAACTGATGGCCAGCGACGACGTGCGCCGCGCCTATCTGGGGATGTAGCCATGGATCCTGTCAGTCTTTCCGCAGCCTTGCGCGCCGTGGTCCGGGCGGGCG